>JAZFTZ010000133.1:0-3976 GCA_036446955.1 Thermodesulfobacteriota bacterium | reverse complement strand
CGGGTGGATCAACTCCTGCCATTTGGTTTACTAGCTAAGAGGAGAGTTTCCATGCCCTGTAAAGACCTCAGAGAATATTTGGAGGTGCTGGATAAGGCTGGAGAATTGGTCCGGATAACCGAGGAGGTGGATTGGTACCTGGAGGCGGGTGCCATTGCCCGCCGGGCCCAGGACCTGCGGGCGCCCGCCCCCCTTCTCCAGCGGGTCAAGGGTTATCCTGAAGGCGTCAGGCTGTTCGGCAACACCTTCGGCCCGACCAGGCCGGTGGTGCATGGTCGCATCTCCCTGGCCCTGGGTATGCCGCCGGACACCCTCACCGAGGAGATTACCGCCGAATTCGCCCGGCGGCTTAAAAAACCCATCAAACCGGTGCTGGTCAATCAGGGCCGGTGCAAAGAGAATATCGTTACCGGGGATGGGGTGGACCTCCTTGCCTTTCCTGCCCCTCACCTTCACATCATGGACGGCGGCCGCTTCTTCGGCAGCTGGCATATCAACGTAATCAAGGACCCGGACTCGAATTGGGTCAACTGGGGCACCTACCGCCATATGCTGTTAGACAAGAACTCTCTGGGTTTTCTGGCCCAGCGTCCGCAGCATGGCCCCAGCATCTATTACGATAAGTACGAGTCCCGGGGGCAGCCGATGCCCATGGCGGTGGTTTTCGGATGTGACCCGACCTTGAATATGGCCGCGGCTGCCTCCCTGCCTGCGAATGTTAACGAAGTGGATGCAGCCGGAGGCTTACGTCAGGCCCCGGTGGAGCTGGTGAAATGCCAGACCTCTGACCTGGAGGTTCCGGCCCATGCCGAGATCGTCCTGGAGGGGGAGGTCACCAGCGAAAGGCGCCGCGAAGGTCCCTTCAGCGAATTTACCGGGTACTGTTCCCGGGAGACCTTGAGCCCGGTCTTTAAGGTAAAATGCATCACCTTTCGCAACAACCCGATTATGACCTTCTCCTGCCATGGCAAACCCTGGGATGACGGGGGGGTGATGAGTTCGATATCAAGCAGCGCCCTCATGGCTCAAAGTCTGAGGAATGCCGGCCTGTCCTTCAAATCGGTCTACTGTATGCCCCATGTGTTGGCGGTGATCGTTTCCACCTCTGTCCCCTATCCCGGCTTTGTCCACGTCCTGGCTTCGGCCATCTGGGGTAGTCGGCCCGGCATCTTGCGCCCCTACATCATCGTGGTGGGCGAGGACGTGGACGTCAGCGATCCCGCCGATGTCCTCTGGTGCCTGACCACCCGGCTCCATCCGGTCACCGGTGTCTACACCCATCTCGATACCCCCTCTGACAGCCTGTGGCCCTTCCTGTCCAAAGAGGAAAAGGAACGCCACCAGGGGGCCAAGCTGTTGCTCAATGCCACCTTCCCGCCCCAGTGGGACCCCAAGGATGTACCGATACCGGTCGACTTTGAGACTGGCTGGCCCGCTGAGGTCAAGGAGCGGGTCCTGAAGCGCTGGAAGAAATATGGCTATAAGTAAATGGGTCGCCAGGGGGTTAACGGTGCCGCGCGGCATCGCTCGCTGGCAAAGGATTGCCAAGGGCGGCGACTTCCCCGATGCCTTGTCCATCTTTACGCCCTGGCTTATTCATTCTCGAAATATTCATTGATTATATTCCTGGCAGACTTTTCTTCTAACCCCAGGTCGTCATAAACCGTCCACCATCATCATGTATAGCGCACCTTTAAACCGGCCTCCCCTTTCCTTAAAAGGGACGATCCTGCTCCGCCCACGGCTTCCTCAGTCCCTTATCCAAGGCAATCACCTTATAACAGTTATATCCGGCACAGGAGAAGGCGCCTCCAGCGTAATGCCAGGCTGCCCCGGTACCATATAGACCCGCTATCGGGGTCCTGTATTGTGCCAGCTCTGGGGTGGGTCGAGACCTCCCCATCTGGCTGGGTATGTTGTCTATCACCCCCCAGTTCCCCTCCGGCCCATAGTTGGCACAGTTGGTACAGTCAATAGGGGTAAGGGGCAGATAGGAGATTACGTTGTTCCAGGTCATGTTAGGGGCAAACTGCTGCCATTCCTGAATCACATCGTCAGCGTGTCTCTTCTTGAAGGCCTTCCACTCATCGTTCGTGAGGCGGTTAGCGGGGAGGACAAACTCCTCCGAGCCCAATATGTGCTTTCCCTCCGGGGCCAGGGTATCATCGACCAAGCTGTGAGCCCAAACCGATAGGCTCAGCTCTGGTGGCATAAGTCCCATCCTGCGGGCGGCATGATTCCTTATCATCACCTCCGGGTCCTTATTTATCAATACCACCCTCCCCACCCTGTTTATATCGGGTTCGGATTCTGCCGCCTTATAACGGGGTAACTCATGGACCGCCCAACCGTACCAGGTTATGCAGGTGCGCCACCGCTCCAAATTGGCCACCCTCCTGGCTAGCCTCCAGTCCAGATGCTCCCGCCCTATCAGGCGGAAGCATAGGTTGTATGGGTCCAGGGTACTTACGATCAACTCCTTGGCCCCGATCTCGGTACCGTCGGCAAGGCGGATCCCGCTGGCGTTTCCATTCCCTATGATCACTTTATCCACCTCGCTCTTGGTGAAGAATTTACCTCCCGCCTCTACAAAGATCCTAGTGAGCACATGGGCCAGACTATGGTTCCCCCCCCGCCAGGTGCCGATCTCCGTCAAAATCATCATGAGGCGGAAGACGAAACCTGCTCCCGCCCCCGGCACATCGGGGCTGGTTCCTACTGCCGAGTGGAGCAACCGGGACAGCGCCGCGACCACCGCCTCGTTTTCAAAGAGGTCTCGCAGCAGCTCTATCTCAGACCTGACAATAAGGGAGGGATCAAAGCTGGCGGGATAGTCCCGGCACAACTCCTGGAAGGCCACCTCTACGGGACTGGGATGTCCATAGGGGGGAGGAGGACTATAAATGTATTGCAAGATCGCCGGGCGCAGCCGTTGGTAAAAAAGATCCACCAGCCATAACCAGGTATCGGCATCCCTGCGGGAGAACTTGGCAATGGAGGCGGCAGTGAGCTCCCCAGCAGGATCCACTGTAGAATAGAATATACACAAGGAGGAATGATCCTCCTTAAAGATGGCCCCCCTGGGCACCTCATAGGGGATATATTCAAATCCCTTCTCCTTCAGAGGAAAGTCCCACTCCAGGGGTTGGGTGTAATAGCCGGAGACGGCAGAGGCATGGGTATTAGCGATAAATCCTGGAGAGGCCTCCTCGCAGGCCCAACCTCCCCCCAACTCCGGCCTGGCCTCAAATACAGCCACCCTCATCCCGCCGTATTTGGCCAGATAATTGGCCACCACCAGGCCACTGCTGCCCCCACCAACCACAATGGCATCGTAACTGGCATCCGCCATAATTCCTCCCTAGGCCGACATGAAAGCCTCTTCCCCCTCCTGCCAGCTTATGGTCAGTCAAAGGATGTCATTTCCAGATCAAGAGACTTTCTCAGGCCTCCAATATTGTAAGCCAATCGATAGGAGCGACCGGGCTAGCGGCAGCGCTTTGACCTTTCACCGGTTGCGCCCCAGACACCATCTGATCAATGCCCCCAGCGCATAAGTTAGCGGACATTAAGCTGACAAATAATCCGCTGCCTGTCAAGAAGTTTTCCCCAGAGAAGGTTTCCCCCACAAATAGCACCTGCCCTCCTCCTGCTAGTGTCACCCATATCTCATAACAACACACCAGGTCTTGATAAAAGGGCTTGACCAAACCGAAGCGTACGATTAGATTGAAAATTGTCTTTAGCTAGGTTGAATCAGCTAGCGTTGAAATTTGATATGAGAACTTGGCATTAGCGGCCGAATAGATAAGGCGAAGGGAAAGATATGGCTATTCTAAGCTTGGGAGGGTGGCGATGAGGCAGTTTTCCGTAGTGGGTAAAAGTTTGCCCAGGCCCGATGCCCGGGAGAAGGTCACCGGCAAGGCAGAATATTCCGTGGATGTCGCGTTACCCAGGATGCTGGCGGGAAAGGTAC
>JAZFTZ010000132.1:0-6515 GCA_036446955.1 Thermodesulfobacteriota bacterium | reverse complement strand
AGCGTGGCGAAGCAGGTCGGCCTCCTCAGGGGTAAAGCCGGCCAGCTCCCTGGAAATCCTCATAACCTGTTCCTGGTAAACGATGACGCCGTAAGTATCCTCGAGGATAGGACACAGTTGAGGAAGCTCATACTCAATAGACAACCGGCCATGCTTTCTTTCGATAAACTCATCCGCCATCCCTGATTGCAACGGCCCCGGCCGGTAAAGGGCAATTGCCGCAATGATATCCTCCAATCTCTTCGGCTTCAGTTTGACCACCAAGTCGGTAATGCCCCGCCCCTCCAACTGAAAGACACCGTTGGTATCACCATCGCAGAGCATATCAAAGGTCTTCTTGTCATCGGTGGGAACTTTAGCCAAATCCAGCTCCGCGGCTGGCCCCCCTCTGACCAACTGGGTAGTTCTCTCTATTACGGTAAGGGTCTTAAGGCTTAGAAAATCAAACTTGACCAGTCCGACCCGCTCCAGGCTATCCATGTCATACTGGGTCAAGACCTCACCCCGGGCCCCCCGATATAAGGGCGTGTATTCCGTCAATGGCCGGTCCGATATCACCACTCCGGCAGCATGGGTGGAGGCATGGCGGGTCAAACCCTCCAAGGCCTTGGCATTCCTCATCAGGGTCGCCACCTGCTCATTCTCCTCAGCCAATCGCCTGAGCCGGGGCTCCTGGGCCAGCGCCCCTTCCAGGGTGATGTTAAGCGTGGGTGGCACCAGCTTGGCGATCTTGTCCACCTCAGCGTAAGGCATATCAAGGGCCCGGCCCACATCCCTGATCACCGCCCGGGCTTGCATGGTGCCAAAGGTGGTAATTTGGGCTACTCTATCAGCGCCGTACTTCTCGGTCACGTACCTGAGGACTTCCTCTCGCCGCTGGATGCAGAAATCGACCTCGATATCCGGCAGGCTGCTGCGCCCCACATTCAGGAACCGCTCGAAGAGCAGGTTCTGAGCTAATGGGTCCACCTCGGTTATCTTCAAGGCATAGGCCACCAGACTTCCTGCCGCCGAGCCTCTGCCCGGGCCAACCGGTATCTGCCGCGCTTTGGCATAATTTATGAAGTCAGCTACGATCAAGAAGTACCCGGACAGTCCCATAGTCTTGATGGTAGCCAATTCTACCGCCAGCCTCTCTTTATATATCGATTCATCCCCCTCCCCGGTATCCCGCTGGGCCAGCCGTTCATGTAAACCGTGGCTCGCCTTTTCCTCCAGATAGCCATCCAAGGAATAACCCTGGGGGACGGAATATTGAGGGAGATGAAATCCGTCAAAATCGAGGTTCAGGTTGCATTTTTCAGCAACGGTAAGGCTAGTTTGCACCGCCTCGGGATGCCAGGAGAATAGTTCCTTCATCTCCTGGGCAGTCCTGAAGTAAAACTGGTCGGTGGCGAACTTGAGTCTATCAGGGCTGTTCACCGTCTTGCCGGTCTGAATGCAAAGCAGGATATCATGTGCCTGAGCTTCTTCCTGGCGCAGGTAGTGGCAATCACTTGTAGCTACCAGGGGTATGCCCAGCTCCTGGCCCAGCTCGAGCAGCTCCTGGTTAACCTTTTTTTGTTCCGCCAGTCCGTTTTCCTGCACCTCCAGGTAGAATCGCTCGCCGAAGGTCTGCTGATAAAAGCGAGCCGCATCCCGGGCCTTGTTCTTCTCATCCCGCAAAAGGTTATAAGCCACTTCGCCCTTGATGCAGGCCGACAGGGCAATCAGGCCCTGACAATGCTGGCGCAAGATCTCCCTGTCTACCCTGGGGCGGTAATAGAATCCCTCCAGATAGCCAGCGGTAACCAGCCTGATAAGATTGGAATAACCTTGGCCATCCTTGGCCAGCAACACCAGATGGTAGGAAGTATCAGCAATGCTCCGGCTCTCTTTGTCCAATCGGCTGCCCGGGGCAACGTAAACTTCACACCCTATGATAGGCTTGATCCCTGCCTTTTGCACCTGTTGATAGAATTCGACCGCCCCGAACAAGTTGCCATGGTCGGTTATGGCTAGGGCGGGAACCTTACGGGCCTTAGCCAGCTTTATCAACTCCGGTATCCGGATGGCCCCATCCAAAAGGCTATACTGAGTATGGAGATGAAGATGAACAAAATCAGAATGGATCATAGTTATTCCCACTCAATAGTGCTAGGCGGTTTAGAGCTTATATCATATACCACCCGGTTAACGCCGGGGACCTCGTTCATTATCCGGCTGGCAATGGTGGCTAACAGATCATAGGGTAAGCGAGCAAAGTCCGCGGTCATGCCATCCTTACTTTCCACCACCCTTAAGGCGATAACCTGTTCGTAGCTTCTGGCATCCCCTTTCACCCCCACGGTGCGCACAGGAAGCAAAACCGGAAACGCCTGCCAGACGGCCTCAGTCAGACCGGCTTTGCTCATCTCCTCTTCCACCAGGGCATCAGCCTCCTGAAGCAGGGCTATCCGCTCGTCGCTAACCTTGCCCAGGATACGTACCGCCAGGCCGGGGCCGGGGAAAGGCTGCCGATAAATGCTCGCGTGCGGCAGGCCCAGCTCCTGGCCCAGTTGCCTCACCTCATCCTTGAACAGCTCCTTCAGGGGCTCGATCAACTTGAGCTTCAGTCGGGCCGGCAATCCGCCTACGTTGTGGTGGCTCTTGATGGTGGCTGAAGGCCCCTTGACCGAGCGACTCTCAATTATGTCAGGGTACAGGGTACCTTGGGCCAGGAACTCGACACCGGGGATAGTCCGGGCCGTCTCCTCAAAGATGCGGATAAACAAACGGCCTATCTTCTTGCGCTTTTCCTCCGGGTTGGTAACTTTGGCCAGCGCTTTGAGGAACCTTTGCCTGGCATCCACGCAGGTGAAGTTTACCCCCAGTTCCTTCTGGTAAAACTCGGTCACCTGCTTAGCCTCATTCTTTCTCAGCAAACCGTTATCCACAAATATGCAATGCAGGCCCTCGCCCACGGCTCTTTTTAAGATAGCCGCGGTCACGGTGGAATCAACACCGCCGGAAACGCCCAGCACCACCTTACGCCCCCGGGTCGTCTTAGCGATCTCCGCAACCGTCTGCTCCAAGAATGAGGTTATCTCCCAGCTGGGTGATGCCTGACAGATGCGCAGGACGAAATTGGCCAGTATATCCTTCCCCTTAGGGGTATGGACTACCTCCGGATGGAACTGGAGGCCAAACAGGCGGCCAGTACCAGCGGAGATGGCAGCGTACGGTGCGTTCTGAGAGCTGGCCAGGGTCGAAAAGCCGGGGGGTATCGCCTCCAGCCGATCGCCGTGGCTCATCCATACCTGGCACTCGTTTTCTTCAAGCCCGAAGAAAAGAGAGGAGGAATCAGCGATCTCCAGGCTTGCCGGCCCGTACTCTCTTTTTTGGGTCGGAGCTACCTTTCCCCCCAAAAGATGGGCCATGAGCTGAAGGCCGTAACAAATGCCCAGGACCGGAACCCCCAAGGAAAGGAGTTCCTTGTTGACCATGGGGGCATCGCTTTCATAGACGCTGGCCGGGCCACCGCTCAAGATAATACCTTTAGGTTGCAGAGCCTGGATATCCTTTAGCTCCAGGCTAAAGGGCTCAATCTGACAATATACCTTAAGCTCCCGGATGCGCCGGGCAATCAACTGGGTATACTGGGAGCCAAAATCGAGGACCAAGAGGAAATCGCCCTTAAAGCCCAACGTCTAATCCTCCATCGGCTCCAGCCAGTAATTGGGGGCTTCCTTGGTTATGGTCACATCATGCACGTGTCCCTCCCGAAGCCCGGCCGGAGAGATTCGCAAGAACCTGGTCCGAGACCTCAACTCCGTCAAATCTCGGCAACCCACATATCCCATGCCCGCTCTAAGACCTCCAGCCAGCTGAACCAAGCTAGCCGCCAAGGACCCCCGGTAAGGGACCCTTCCCTCCACCCCTTCAGGGATGAGCTCCTCCAATGATTCACCCGGGCCCTGCATATATCGGTCTCGCCCCCCCCGCTTCATAGCCTCAACAGACCCCATGCCCCGGTAAAGCTTGTAGGTTCTGCCCTGGTAGAGCACAAGTTCTCCCGGAGCTTCATCGGTGCCGGCAAAAAGGGAGCCGATCATAACCGAGCTTGCCCCCGCGGCCAGCGCTTTGGTTATATCGCCCGAGTATTTCACTCCGCCGTCGGCAATCATCGGTATCCCGTATTCGGCTGTCCGGGAGGCACACTCCTGAATAGCAGTGATCTGAGGGACACCCACTCCGGCGATGACCCTGGTAGTGCAGATACTACCGGGACCAAAACCCACCTTAATTGCATCAACGCCTAGGTCAGCCAGATCCTTGGCCCCATCCGCGGTAGCCACGTTACCGGCCACCAGCTGGCAGTTGCTGAAGCTCTTCCTAAGCCCCTGGGCCATCTCCAAAACGCCTTTGGCCTGGCCATGAGCTGCATCTATAACAATGGCGTCCGCGCCCGCAGCCAGCAGGGCCTCGACTCGCTCATAGGTCTCCGGGGTAACCCCCACCGCGGCGGCCACTCGCAATCGGCCCAATTCGTCTTTGCAGGAGAAGGGATATTTTCTTGCCTTTTCGATATCTTTAATGGTTATCAATCCCTTCAAATTGACTTGCTCATCAACCACCAGCAGCTTCTCGATGCGGTTCTTGTGAAGGATATCCTTAGCCTCCTCCAGGGTGATGCCCTCGGGAACGGTTATCAGGTTCTCCTTGGTCATCACCTCACTGACCGGTATGTTCAGCCTCTTCTCAAAGCGCAAGTCCCGGTTGGTCAATATCCCCACCAGCTTAGTGCTCCGAACTATGGGAACCCCGGATATGCGGAAGCGGCTCATGATCTCTAACGCCTGGTACACCCTCTGATCCGGCTCCATGGTTATCGGGTCCGCGATCATGCCGCTTTCCGACTTCTTGACCCTGCCCACCTCAGCCACCTGTTCCTTTATGGACATATTGCGATGAATGACCCCGATGCCCCCGGCTTGGGCCATGCTGATGGCTGTGTGGGCCTCGGTAACCGTGTCCATAGCCGCGCTTACAATAGGGGTATTGAGTTTTATATCCCTGGTGAACCAGGTGGTTATATCCACTTCTTTGGGAATAATCTCGGATCGCGTCGGCAGCAGCAAGACGTCATCAAAGGTTAATCCTTCCGGGATTAATTCCTGCATAGTCCTATCCCTCTCTGGCTTAATTATAGCCATTTTTCAAATCATAAACTCAATAACCGCCCTGGAGGCGGCCTCAATTCAACCGACTTTTCCCTAACACCTCCAGGAGCTTATCCACCTCCTCATGGCTGTTGTAAAAGTGAGGAGAAACCCGGACGGCCCCATCTCTGACCGATACAATGATTCCCTTGTGTTTCAGCCGTTGACAGACAGCTTCCGGATCTCTGCTCAGAAAGGAGACGATACCCGACCTTTCCCGGGGATATAGAGAACTTACAATGGGAAATCCCTGTTGGCGAAGCCCGGCAATAAGATGATCGGTCAGGGACAAAATCATTTTCTCGATGGCCGCTAAGCCCACCTCCAGCAGAAGCTTAAGTTCAGCGCCCAAGGCCGCGATGGTCATCAAGTTAAGAGAACCTTCCTCGAACTTCTTTGAATTGCGGCGCAAGGTGAAATCGATTCGGGAATAATCCCTCGCCCTGACAACGCTTTTCCAGCCCACCTTGGCAGGGTGGATTTGACTCAACACCCTCTTAGAGCAATAGAATCCGCCCGCGCCCTCAGGGGACAAAAGCCATTTATGGCCGTCAGCTGCCAACAGGTCTATGCCGAACCTCTTTACATCCATAGGAATCGCTCCCAGGCTCTGAATGGCATCCACACAAAAATAGATGTCCCGCTTCCGGCAGAGACTCCCCAAGGCCTCCAAATCGTTCCTGAATCCGTTGCTGTACTCCACCGAGCTTATGGAAACAAGTCGAGTCCGGCGGTCAATCGCCTTGTCGATGTCCTTAACCGATATCCTGCCTTTACGTGCGGGAACGATGCGGGTGGCCACTCCAAACCTGGCCAAGTTCAGCCAGGGATAAACATTGGCCGGAAACTCCAGGCTGGGGATCACCACATTGTCCCCGGGCTCAAACCCGATCCCGTTTGCTACCAACGATATTCCCTCGGAGGTATTCTTCACAAAGGCGACCTCACCAGGCTCGGCCCCGATAAGCCGGGCGAAGTCCTTCCTGGCCTCCTCTGTTTTCCTTTCCCAGAGCTTGGAGTTGACCGAACCATTCCTGGTGTAATCAATCAAAAACTCGTGGACAACCTCCGCCGCTTTCAAGGAAATGGGACTGACCCCAGCATGGTTAAAAAAGATAAATCTCTCGGTCACCGGGAAAAGACGCCGGTACCCCGCTAGCGCCTGCACAACGATGCCGCCTCCCAGGAAAACTCTGAGCTATTATTATCACAGAACAGATATTTAATAAACAAAAAAAATTATGTTGTTATTATAACAACTTATTTGCACTAAATAAATAAACTAGATTATATTCATTTTTGTTCAGGCAACTGGAGGTCGATCTTAAACAGTTC
>JAZFTZ010000131.1:0-9874 GCA_036446955.1 Thermodesulfobacteriota bacterium | reverse complement strand
AGTCAAGGGAAAGGAATGACCGTGTCATACTATTATGAGACATGGGTGATAGTTTATGGGGGAAACCCTTTGAAAAGGGTTTCCCCCATAAACTATCCACGGCCCTGTCCCCCTGGAAACATTTAGCTGGCAGAGTAACCCCAAACGAGGATAATTGTCTTGAATCAGGGCAGGTTGGGTGGTATAAAATTTTTAGAGGGAAAGGTATGAAAATCGATATTGAGCAAGCCCGGCATATGGCCCGATTGGCCAGATTGGAGTTAACCAGCGAAGAATTAGGACGGTTTCGGGAACAGCTGGACTCCATCCTTCAGTACATGGACAAGCTTCGTGAGCTCGATACCACCGGGGTAAAACCCACCTCTCATGTGATACCTATGGCTACCGTGGTGCGCGCTGATGTCACCTTGGTCCCCCTTGAGCGAGAGTCTTCTCTGGCCAATGCCCCTGAAGAGAAAGAAGGCTGCTTCAAGGTCCCCAGAATAGTAGGTTGAGGACAAGCCTGTGGAACTCTATCGTTTGACTATTCATGAGGCCCAGGCTCTTTTGCAGCGAAAGGAGGTAAGCTCTCAGGAGCTCACCCAAGCCTTACTGGCTCGCATAAAGAGCCTGGACGGGAAGATTAACGCTTACCTGACCGTATGCGACGAGCCTGCCCTGGCCGAGGCCAGGCAGGCTGATGAGGCCCGAGCCCGAGGAGATGATCCAGGGATACTAGCTGGCATCCCCCTGGCCATAAAAGATGTCCTGTGTACAAAAGGGGTCAGGACCAGCTGCGCTTCAAAGATGCTGGAAAACTTCTTTCCCCCTTACGATGCCACCTGTATTGACGCGTTGAAACGAGCCGGTTACGTCCTTTTGGGTAAGACTAATATGGATGAATTCGCCATGGGCTCCTCCACCGAAAATTCCCATTTCCGCGCTACCAAAAATCCCTGGGGGATAGATCGGGTGCCCGGTGGCTCCAGTGGGGGCTCCGCGGCGGCAGTGGCCGCTGGTATGTGCCTGGGTTCGTTGGGCAGCGATACCGGGGGTTCTATCCGGCAACCGGCTTCCTTCTGTGGGGTGGTGGGGCTTAAACCAACTTATGGCCGGGTGAGCCGTTACGGCCTGGTGGCCTTCGCCTCGTCGCTGGATCAGGTGGGCCCGGTTACTAAGGACGTAACTGACTGCGCGCTCCTGCTTAAATACATAAGCGGGCACGACCTCAAGGACTCCACCTCGGCTGAGGTGCCTGTGGCTGACTATCCTGCCCTTTTATCGGATGAGATAAAGGGACTCAAACTGGGTCTACCTAAAGAATACTTCGCCCAGGGACTGGATAAGCAGGTCAAAGAAGCGATAGAGGCCGCGGCCAGGCAGCTTAGCCAGTTAGGTGCAAATATCGAAGAGGTCAGTCTGCCCCATACCGAATATGCCATTCCCACCTATTATTTGATTGCCACTGCCGAGGCCAGTTCGAATTTGGCCCGCTATGACGGGGTCAAGTATGGGTACCGGGCCAAAGGGTACACTGATCTACTCTCCATGTACGGCAAGACCCGGGCCGAGGGGTTCGGCTCCGAGGTGAAGCGGCGGATAATGCTGGGCACCTATGCCCTTTCCGCGGGTTATTATGATGCTTATTACGGCAAGGCCCAACAGGTCAGGACCTTGATAAAAAGGGATTTCGACCACGCGCTTAAGCAGTGCGACCTGCTCATAACCCCTACCTCGCCCACCACCGCGTTCAAACTCGGGGAAAAGATAGCCGACCCGCTGACCATGTATCTATCTGATATATATACCATTTCTGTAAATCTGGCCGGGCTGCCGGCCTTATCACTGCCCTGCGGGTTTGATTCTGAGGGTCTGCCCATCGGGCTGCAGATAATCGGTCGGCCCTTCGAAGAAGAGACTATCCTTAAAACCGCTTACGCCTATGAGCAGGCAACCGAGTGGCACAAACGGAGGCCGAATCTATAGCATCGTGGTCACGTTATCGAGACATATCCGGCTCCAGCCAGCCAATGGAGATTCACCGCATGGATTACGAAGGCGTAATCGGGCTTGAGATACACGCCCAGTTATTGACCGAGAGCAAGCTGTTTTGCCGCTGCCCGGCTAAGTTCGGTGCCGAGCCTAACAGCCTTACCTGCCCGGTCTGCTTGGGGCTGCCCGGTGTCTTGCCGGTGCTGAATGAAAAGGTTTTGGAGTTTGCCGTAAAGACCGCGCTGGCGCTTGGCTGCCGGATAAATGATGGTAGCCGCTTCGCGCGCAAGAACTATTTTTATCCTGATCTTCCTAAGGGGTATCAAATATCCCAGTTCGAGGAGCCGCTGGCAGTGAAAGGGCATCTGGAGCTCGATACCGACAACGGCCGAAAAAGAATAGGCATCGTCAGGGTCCACATGGAGGAGGATGCCGGCAAGCTGCTGCATCCCGAGACCTCCGACTACAGTCTGGTGGATTTAAATCGGGCCACGGTGCCGCTCTTGGAGATAGTAAGCGAGCCTGATTTGAGGAGTCCGGAAGAGGCGGCTGAGTTTATGAAGAAGCTTCGGAGCATCCTGCAATATTTAGAGGTCTGCGACGGCAATATGGAGCAGGGCTCGCTAAGGTGCGACGCCAACGTCAGCGTGCGGCCGGTGGGCGAGCAAGGCCTGGGGACCAAGACCGAGCTGAAGAACATGAACTCCTTCCGGCACGTGGAACGGGCCCTGGCTTACGAGATCAAGCGGCATATAAAAGTATTAGAATCGGGCGGTCGGGTTATTCAGGAGACCCGGCTTTGGGACGAGAGCGAGGGAATGACCCTGTCCATGCGGGGAAAAGAGGGGGCCCATGACTACCGCTATTTCCCCGAGCCTGACCTGCCGCCGCTGGTTGTTTCCGAGGAATTCGTTCAGCGGGTTAGGGCCCAACTCCCCGAGTTGCCGGATGCGAAGAAGGGCCGATTTATCCAGCAATACGGCATACCCGCTTATGACGCTGGCGTGCTGACCAGCTCGCGGGAACTGGCCGATTATTACGAGCAGACGGTCGGCCTATTCCCTGAGGCCAAGACGGTGAGCAACTGGATAATGGTGGAACTTTTGGGCCTGCTTAAAAAATACAATAAAGAGGTCGCCAGCAGCCCGGTCAGTGTAGCCCGGCTGGCGACTGTTCTGAAAATGGTGGCTGATAAGGCGATCAGCGCGGCCTCTGCCAAGGAGGTCATCGAAGCGGTGGTTACCACCGACAGAGACCCTGGGGATATTGTTCAGGAAAAGGGTTTGAAACAGGTGTCCGACCCTGAGGAGGTAAAGTGCCTCATCGAGGCGGTTCTGGCCCAGTACCCGGACGAGGTGCAGGCATATAAAGGGGGCAAGGCCAAGCTTTTCGGCTTCTTCATTGGCGAAGTAATGAAGGGGAGCAAAGGGAAGGCCAACCCCAAGGTGGTAAATGAGCTGCTTAAGAAGGTGTTGTCCCAAGATTAGCGTTTCAGGAGGTTTCTATGGCCAAAAAGGCAGACACTGCGTTACTGATAATAGATATGCTTAACGACTTTGTTTTGGAGGGTGCTCCGCTGGAGGTACCCGATACCAGAAAGATAATAAAGAATATTCAACGGGAATTGAAAAAGGCCCGGGAGCAAGGCATGCCAGTTATATACCTGTGCGACAGCCACAGAAAGAGCGATCCGGAACTTAAGTTTTATCCACCCCATGCGATGAAGGGGAGTCGGGGGGCCAGAGTGATCGGGGAATTGAATCCCGAGCCGGGTGAAGAGGTGATTGAGAAGCACACCTTTTCCGGCTTTTTCAACACCGTGCTGGATAATACCTTGAGGAAACTGAGAGTCAAGAATCTGCTGGTGACCGGTTGCGTGACCAACATATGCGTGGCCGCGACCGTAGCCGACGCCTTCTATCGTGGCTATCGCTGCCGGGTGAAGAAGAACTGTGTGGCTGGTTTGGACAATAAGGGCCATAGATACGCTCTTGACCAGATGGCTTCGGTTTTTGGGGCAGAGGTGAGTTAGAAAAGGAGTCTTTGATGTTCCACGTCGCTACAGAGGAAGAGATTCGGCAGGGCTTGGTAACCGATGTATATTTCCAGCGCAGCCGAGAGATCCTTACCGGCATGGGAATGAACAAGCCGGTTAAGGCCGAGGTCTTTTTGAAGAAGTTTCCTTTCAACGAGAACTGGGGGGTTTTGGCCGGAGTGGAGGAATGCATGGAGCTTCTCGCTGGCATTCCAGTAACGGTCAGAGGCATGCCAGAGGGATGTATATTCCGCAAGGACGAACCGGTAATGGCTATTGAAGGTAACTATCTGGACTTCGGCCATTACGAAACGGCCATTTTGGGCCTTCTTTGCCAGGCCTCGGGGATTGCCACCAAGGCCGCCCGCTGTCGGCTGGTGGTCCCGGATAAAAGCCTGATCAGTTTCGGCGCCCGGCGTATGCATCCAGCTATTGCACCCATGGTGGAACGAAGCGCGTTTATCGGCGGCTGTGACGGGGTGGCGGTAGTTAAAAGTGCTCAAATTTTAGGGGAACCGGCCGTCGGCACCATGCCCCATGCCCTGATACTTATCCTTGGTGATACCGTAGAGGCGGCCAAGGCGTTTAATCAGTTCATCGACCCCGAGGTTAAACGGGTGGTTTTAATCGATACCTTCAATGACGAGAAGTTTGAGGCGGTGCGGGTGGCCGAGGCGCTTAAAGACGACCTCTTTGGGGTAAGGCTGGATACCCCGGCCTCTCGGCGAGGCGATATGGTACGTATCCTCAAGGAGGTGCGCTGGGAATTGGACGTGCGCGGGTTCAAACACGTAAAGCTATTCGTAAGTGGCGGCCTGGACGAAGCTGACTTGGCCGAATTACGGCCAGTGGCCGATGCCTTCGGCATAGGCACCAGCATAACCAACGCCCGGGTGCTGGATTTCGCCCTGGACCTGGTGGAGGTGGATGGGGTGAAAGTATCCAAGCGGGGGAAATGCTCCGGTGTCAAAAAAGTACTTCGCTGTCAGTCATGTTATCAAGATTTCATCGTGTTAGAGAGCAGGGAGAGGGAACGTTGTACCTGCGGCGGTTCCCTTCAGGACCTTTTTGTTCAGTTTCTCAAGCGGGGCAAGAGCGCGAGTAAGCTTCCCCGGCCCCAAGAGGTCAGACAGCTGGTGCTCTCTCAACTGGAAAACGAGAAGTTTGTGGCCAGCTTAGCCAGGGAGGTTATCCACGAAGGGTTCGAGGTCAGTGAATAATGTCGGTGAAAACGGTTCAATTCTTTGGTAATAAGGTGGTATTGCTGGACCAGCGCCAGCTTCCCTTTAAAGAGGTCTATCTGGAGTACAGCGGCGTCAATGAACTGGCGCGCGCCATTGATGATATGGTGGTAAGAGGGGCACCGGCCATCGGTGTTACCGCGGCCTGCGCTCTGGCGCTGGGCGCGGCCGGGCTTAACAGTAAGGACTATAGCGATTTTGCCGCCCGGTTTGAGAAGTTGGGCGCCCTCCTGGCCGGCACTCGTCCTACCGCGGTGAACCTGTTTTGGGCCATCAAGAGAATGACCCGGATAGTTGAGCAAGCTGAGGGGAAAGACCCTGAGTCAATCAAATCTTTGCTTAAGCAAGAGGCGATTCGTATCCTGGAGGAGGATATCGAGATCAATCGGGGTATCGGCCGGGCTGGCCAGGCCTTCATCACCGATGGAGCCACTATCCTGACCCACTGCAACGCCGGGGCACTAGCTTGTGCAGGCTATGGCACCGCGCTGGGTGTTATCCGAGCGGCCGGCGAGTTGGGTAAGACGATTCAGATAATGGCCACCGAGACCAGACCTCGAATGCAGGGCGCGCGGCTGACCTGTTGGGAGATGGTCAAGGAGGGGTTTCCGGTAACGCTGATCTGCGACACTATGGTGGGTTATGTGATGAAGACCGGTCGGGTGGATCTAGTCCTGGTGGGGGCCGACCGGATAGCCGCTAATGGTGACTTGGCTAATAAGATTGGTACTTATCAATTGGCCTTATTGGCCCAGGCTCATGGAGTACCATTTTACGTAGCTGCCCCGCTATCAACCATAGATATGGAGACCAATTGCGGGGAGGATATTCCCATCGAGCACAGGGCGGAAGAGGAGGTTACCCATATCGGCGGCCAACGGATGGCGGCGGAAGGGGTGGGGGTATTGAATCCTGCCTTTGATGTTACGCCCCACAAATATATATCGGCCATCTTTACTGAAAGAGGGGCGGTGAAGCCACCGATTGACCAGGGCCTTAATCGATTATTCCCCCGGCCTTGAGTCCAGGACCAGCTCTGGTGGTAAAGGACCTATCTCAGACGAATACAGAGCTTCACCGGCTTGGTTTTGAGGAGCCGGCCAGGGCGCGCCAGCTCTTGCAGAGCCTGATGGAGAATTGCGCCTTCGACGAAGGCCTGCCCGCGTTTTTGTCCCGGCTTACGAAAAGCCCGGCCCCAGACGCTGGCTTAAGCAACTTGGAGCGATTCCATCTGGCCCGGGGAAAGTCCGCGCCTTTTGCCTCCCGCGAGCTTGACCTGCTTGTGCCGATTCTAAGTCAGTCCAGGTTCCTCTCCAATTTCCTGGTTAAGTCCCCCCATCTCTGGGACGAGGTTATCTCCGGCGACTACTTAACCGAACCCAAGGCCAGGGAGGTGATGAAGCAGGAGATCAGGGCGGAAATTCCCCAACCGCCGGTGTTATCCAGCTTCATGGCCTACTTGCGTCGCTACAAATACCGGGAGCTGCTCCGCATCGCTTTACGGGACCTGGCTGGCCTGGCTAAGTTCCCGGAGATCTGCCAGGAGCTGGCCAGCTTGGCCGACAGCTGTATTGAGGTCGCGCTGGACTTCTGCCAAGGGAGCTTAAAGCAAACCTATGGAATCCCCAGATACCACAGCCCGGACGGGCAGGTGCGAGAGTGTGAGTTCGCGGTGTTGGGACTGGGCAAGTTAGGGGGTGAGGAGTTAAATTTTTCCTCCGACGTTGACCTGCTGTATATCTACTCATCGGATAAGGGCGAGACCGATGGTATTGATAAAGGTGGCCTGATGGCCAAAAAAGTGAGCCTCCACCAGTACTATGGGAAACTTTGCGAGCTGATGACCAAGGTCCTTTCCAGCCTGACGGCTGATGGTTTCGTCTTCCGAGTCGATCTCAGACTCAGGCCCGAGGGCAGCCAGGGAGACTTGGCCAACTCGCTTCGCAGCGCGGAAATTTATTATGAGTCCTGGGGACAAGCCTGGGAAAGACTGGCCTTGCTAAAAGCCCGCCCGGTGGCCGGCAGTCTTTCCCTGGGTTCCCAGTTCATCAAGATAGTGGAGCCCTTTGTTTACCGGAAATATTTGGATTTCACCGCCATTGAAGAGGTAAAAGAGCTGAAGTGGAGGATTGAACAATCCCTGCCCTCAAGAAGAGGAGAGGAGATAAACGTCAAGTTGGGCTGGGGAGGGATAAGGGAGATAGAGTTTTTCGTCCAATCCCTGCAGGTGGTTTATGGAGGGAAATTCCCCCATATAAGGGAAAAGAATACCTTAAAGGCCTTGGATAAGCTGGTTTGCCAGGGTCTGATAGATGAGAGAGACTGTCGCGGTCTGAAGCAAGCCTACCTATTCCTCAGGAAGGTGGAGCACCGGATTCAGCTGGTGGATGAGAGACAATGGCATACCCTTCCCACCGAGCAGAGCGAAAGGGCCAGGTTGGCCCGGGGCTTGGGGTTTTCAGGTTGGGCGGATTTTCTCTCGGCGTTGAACAAGACCCGGGCTCAGGTAGCATTTCTCTATCAAGGACTGTTTGTCAGCCGGGAGCCCTCCTCAGAGGAAGAGACCCTACCCGAGATGGCGGGATTGTTCGCCGAAGGGCTGCCCCAGGAGAGTTTGCAACAGCGGTTGGCTTCCTTGGGGTTTGCCGATCCCAAGCGGGCTGCTTCGGTGGTAGCTCTGCTTCGGGACGGCCCGCCTTTTTCCCATCTATCCTTCAAGGCCAGGCGCAGTTTGAAAAAGATCGCCCCCCGCCTTTTGGCCGAGATCAAGGACAGCCCTAACCCGGATATGGCCCTGGTGAACCTGGAGAGTTTTGTATCCCGGCTGGGGACACGGGGGTCATTTTACTCGCTGTTAGCCGAGAATCATCAAGCTCTGAAGATTATCGTCGGCCTTTTTGGAACAAGCCAATTCCTATCCCGCCTGTTGATTCGTCATCCTGAGTTGATAGATGCCCTGGTAAGCGAGGAAGCCGGTTCAGAGGAAGCAGCCGGGGATTTGGGCTCGAAGTTGAGCCTGGCACTGGAACGGGCGGCCACTCTCGAGGATAAGTTGGACCTGATCAGGAGGTTTAAGAACCTGGAGCTGCTCAAGATCGGTGTTCAGGACATCTCCGGGCATCTCGACCCGTTCACTATTATGGCCCAGCTTTCCGACTTGGCTGATGCCTGCCTTGAGGCGGCTGTCCGGATCGCCTGGGAGGAGATGTTGGCTAAGTATCCCCTGCCCCAGTGGCTCGCTAGCGAAGAGGACTCTCCCAAATTGTCGCTGGTGGTTCTCGGCCTGGGAAAGCTGGGAGGAGAGGAGCTGGGCTACGCCTCTGACCTGGACTTGATCTTCGTCTATTCCTCTCCTACTCCGAAGCCACACAGCCAAGGGCTGACTCCCCAAGAATTCTTCTCTCGCCTGGCTGCTCGGGCCATTTCGGTGCTGACGGTGCAGACTAAGGAGGGGTTTGTGTTTCGAGTGGATACCCGTCTTCGACCCTCGGGCCGGGCCGGCACCCTGGTATCCTCTTTGGAGAGTTTCCGGCGCTATCATCGAGAAAGCTCCCGGCTTTGGGAGAGGCAATCGCTGATCAAGGCTCGATTGGTGGCTGGAGATGAGGCCCTGGGCGGTCAGCTGTTGGAGTTCATCACTGATTTTGTATACCGGGGCCAGCTTACCCAAGGAACAGTTCAGGAGATGCACCACCTGAGAATGCGTATGGAAAAAGAGCTTGCTAGGGAGGCGGGCGGAAAGTACAATATAAAGACTGGACGGGGGGGAATAGTTGACGTGGAGTTCGCGACCCAGCTTCTTCAGTTGCGCCACGGATATCAGTACCCCCAGGTAAGGTCTGGCAACACGCTGCGGGCGCTGGAGGAGCTTTTCGGCCACGGCCTGCTGAGCCAGCCGGAGTACCGGACTCTGAGCGAGGGATACCGGTTTTTGCGCAAGCTGGAGAACAGCTTGAGGATCGTCAATGACCTCTCGGTTGATGCCTTCGATCCCGAGGCAGAGGAAGCGGGGGTTTGGGCCAGACGATTGGGCTATGCCGACCAAGGGGAGTTGGTGCGAGACTACCATTTCCATTCAGATAGAATCAGGGAAATTTACTTGAACCTTTTCGGTGGGCGACTCTCAGTCCAGGCAGGAGGTGAACATGGAGATTGAAAAGCTTTTGCGGGTGGGTCACGAGCTGCAAGCCTCGGACATCCACTTGAAGGGAGGGAAAAAACCGGTATTTAGGATTCATGGCTCTCTGGTCAGGTACGAGGACGGAGAGGAGGTCAGTACCTCGGAATTGAGAGAAGATGTACTGTCGTTGATGAACGAACGTCAGCGGCGGATCTTCGAAGACAAACGGGAGGTGGACCTGGGCTTCCTGGTGGAAGGCCTCGGTCGTTTTCGGGTAAATGTGTTTCAGCAAATGGGTGAGTTGGCCGCGGTATTGCGCTTCCTGCCTCCAGTCAAACCTATCGAAGAACTGAATCTCCCCCCGGTGGTGAGAGGTATAGCCGATGAACAGCGAGGTTTGGTTCTGGTAACCGGCGTTACCGGCTGCGGAAAAACGACCACGCTGGCTGGCATGATTGACCATATAAATGAGACCCGGCCAGCCCACATAATAACCATAGAGGACCC
>JAZFTZ010000130.1:0-16833 GCA_036446955.1 Thermodesulfobacteriota bacterium | reverse complement strand
GGCAGCAACATGGCTTCCCAAAATACATAGAACAAGAACAGATCCAGCGCCATGAATACTCCCAGCATCCCGGTCTGCAGGAAAAGCATCAAGATGTAGTATTCCTTGACCCGCCGGTTGATGGCTGAGAAGGAGGAATATATGGCCAACACGGATAACAGATTGGTGAGCAAGATCAAGAACAAGCTGATGCCATCAATGCCCACAAAATAACTGATACCAAAGGTCTCTATCCAGGGTAGCTTGTCCACAAACTGAAAATTGGCCGTGGAACCATCAAAGCGAAAATAAAAAATTAAGGAAAGCAGAAAATCGGCCAGCGAGACCACACAGGCAAAATACTTAAATGAATTCTCCCACGCCCGGGGGAAAAAGACAAGCATGAGGGCTCCCAAGAGAGGGAGGAAAAGAACCATCGTCAGCAAGGGGAAACCTTCCACTGCCTATTACCTCAACACCAGATAGCCCAGGATAATAATCACTCCGAGCAAAAGTCCCAGAGCGTAGTTTTGTACGAATCCGGTCTGCAGCTTTCTAAGTCTAGCGCTGCCGCCCGCTACCACCGAGGCCACGCCGTTAACCATTCCGTCGATACCAAGGCTGTCGAAAACAGACCACAAGAACAAAGATAGCCGCTTGATCGGCTGCACCAGCACGGCATCGTAAAACTCATCCACATAATATTTTTGGCTTAAGACGTTATAGGTTCTCCTGGCACCTTGGGCCATCCGCTCGGGTAAGCTGGGGTCGTAGACATACATCAAATATGCTGACAATATGCCCAGCAGGGATACAATTACGGAAATACCCATGAGGATGCCCTCTTCGGTCATCCCTCCGTGAACCTCGGCCACCGCCTCTGGAAAAACGGGAGCCAAAAATTCAAAGATCTTACCGCTCCCCCCCAGAAGCTTGGGCACACCCACGTAGCCTCCGATTATCGAAAGGAAAGCCAGGATGACAAGAGGAATGGCCATCACCTTGGGCGACTCATGGATCTTGGGCCGAACCTCTTGCTTGACTCGCATCGAGCCGAAAAAGGTCATGAACACCACCCGGAACATATAAAAGGCAGTGAGTCCCGCGGTAAGGGTGGCTACGAACCACAGGACCGGGCCGCCGAAGGGCGACACGTACGATTGCCAGATGATCTCGTCCTTGGAGAAAAATCCCGACAGCCCGGGGATACCCGCGATGGCCAACGCGCCGATAAGAAAGGCGGCGAAGGTCAAAGGAAGCTTCGATTTAAGACCACCCATGTTGCGCATATCCATCTGGTTATGCAGGGAATGTATCACCGAGCCGGCGGCCAGAAACAACAGCGCTTTGAAAAAGGCATGGGTTATCAAATGGAATATGCTCGCGGAGAAGGCGGCAACACCGGCGGCCAGAAACATGTACCCCAGCTGGCTTATGGTGGAGTAAGCCAGCACCCGCTTGATGTCGTTTTGAACCATGCCGATGGTGGCCGCGAAAAGCGCGGTACCCGCCCCGATAACAGCTATCAACCCCAAGGTAAACGGGGCCAACACGAACAGGGACGAGGCTCGGGCCACCATGTACACACCCGCGGTAACCATGGTAGCGGCATGGATAAGCGCACTGACCGGGGTCGGGCCCTCCATGGCATCCGGCAGCCAGACGTAAAGGGGAATCTGGGCCGACTTGCCGATAGCACCGGCAAACAGCAGCAGAGTGATGACCGTAACCAGCAACCCGCCGGAGGTGAGCTTGTCCGGGGCAGCGGCAAATACCCCGGAGAAGTCCAGGGTGCCAAAGGTGGTTACAATAAGCAACATACCCAACAAGAAGCCAAAATCACCCACCCGGTTCACGATGAAGGCCTTCTTCCCGGCATCCGCGGCCGACTTGCGCTCGAACCAGAAGCCTATCAATAGATAGGAGGAAAGCCCAACCGCCTCCCAACCCACAAACATAAGCAAAAAGTTATTGGCCAGCACCAGGATCAACATGGAGAAAGTGAACAGGTTTAGATAAGAAAAGTAACGATAATATCCCGGGTCCTTATGCATGTAACCCATCGAGTAGAGGTGAATGACAAAGCCCACTCCGCTCACCACCAGGATCATCAACCCGGAAAGCTGATCGACCTGAAAACCTATGACCACCTTGAAGCTCTCCGATTGTATCCAGGTGTAAAGGATTTTCTCGAAGCCGCGCTCGCCCGCGGGCAACGATAGCATCTCCAGGAAGATCAGCAGCGATATCAGGAAGGAGCCACCCACCAGGGCGGAGGCCAGCGTGCCCACCAGCCCCTCGTTTTTGCGCATGAGCGGCTTGCCGATAATACCGTTAATGATTAACCCGGCCAGAGGAAGGGCTGGAACCAACCAGACTAACTCACGCATAAAATCCCACCCGTTAGCAGCTTATGCTTCGCTGGCATCTTCATCCCTTAAGCAGATTGATCTCGTCCACGTTCAAACTTTCCCGGTTGCGGTACAGGGCCACCATGATGCCCAGGCCGACCGCGGCCTCAGCCGCGGCCACGGTTATAACGAAAAGGACGATCAGCTGCCCGGTGAGCTGATTCAAGTAATAGGAGAAGGCCACGAAGGTTATATTCACCGCGTTGAGCATAAGTTCGATGCTCATAAAAATCATTATCGCGCTTCGCCGGGTGAGCACACCCACCCCGCCAATCACGAACAGGAGTGCGCTTAATATCAAATAGTAGGATAGGGGTGCCATCTTAGAACTCCTTCCGACCCAGTATTATGGCGCCGACAATAGCGACCAATAACAGCACCGAGACGATCTCGAAGGGAAACAGGAAATCGCTGAAAAGGAGCCGGGCCACCGCCTCCGAGTTTCCCTGGACAGCCACTTTTGCCACATCCACCGTGCCCTTGACCGATTCCTCCACCCCGGTTGAGGATACGACCACCACCTCATAAAGCAAAACCGCCCCAAGGATGGCGGCCACCACCTTCTGGGGCAGGGTGTGGGAGGCCACCAACTCGGCCCGCAGGTTCAAGAGCATGATTATGAATAAGAAGAGCACCAAGATCGCGCCGGCATATACCAGCACCTGAATAATGGCAAGGAACTCCGCGCCCAAAGTCAGAAAGATGCCGGCTACGCCCATCAGGGACAGGATCATCCATATAACCGAGGTCACCGGGTTTCGGGAGGTTATCATCAGCAGGCCACTTATTACCGAGATCGCCGCCAACACGAAAAATAATGGCATGAGATCACTCCTGACGATTCGTCCGCATGAGCTTGGCCTTATCGTAAACCAGGCTCCGGCGGTTATATTCGGCCAACTCATACCGGCCGGTCATGCTTATCGCTCCCTTGGGACAGGCCTCCACACAGAAGCCGCAAAATATGCAGCGGTCCAGTTTAAGCTCATAGTTGACCGGGTATTTCTCCTCCGGAGAACCGTCCTGCTCGCCCGCCTCTATGGTTATAGCATCAGCGGGGCAGGCCAGCGCACACAGGCCGCAGGCCACGCATTTTTCCGTGCCATCCGGGCCAATCACCAGATGGTGCAGCCCCCGGTAGCCGTCGGCGGGCACCCATTTCTCCTCGGGATACTGCATGGTTACGTGGAAGCCGAATAGACTCTTGAACATATGGCCCACAGTCAAGGAAAGACCCTTGAGGATCTCCCACAGGTAGACTCGCTCTATCAGAACCGGTGCTTTGCCCGCGGTCGGTTTCAAAGCACACCTCCCACTATAAGTACTCCAGTAATCAAGATGTTAACTAGCGCGAGAGGGAAAAACACCTTCCAGCCCAAGCCCATAAGCTGGTCGTAGCGGAATCGGGGCAGGGTCCAACGGACCCAAACGAAAAGAAAGAGAAAGAAAGATACCTTAACGGCAAACCAAACCACAGGTAAGAACCAATAATCCTCCATAGGCAAAGATAACCAACCGCCTAATGGCAGCCCCTGCCAGCCGCCGAAATAAAGGGTAACTATCAATGCCGAGGCCACCACCATGTTGGCATATTCGGCCATGAAGAAGAGGGCAAACTTCATGCTGCTGTATTCGGTATGGTACCCGGCCACTATCTCGCTTTCCGCCTCGGGCAGATCGAAGGGAAGCCGATTAGTCTCGGCGAAGGAGGAGGCCAAAAATACTATAAACCCAATTATCTGGGGGCCCACCAGCCAGTACCTCTCCTGGATGGCGACCACCTCGGACAGCTTCAGCGACCCGGCCATCATGAGCACACCCACCACCGATAGGGCCATGGCCACCTCGTAGCTTATCATCTGGGCCGAGGCGCGCAACCCGCCCAACAGCGAATATTTGCTGTTGGAGGACCATCCGGCCAGGACGAGGCCATATACCCCCAGAGAGGCGATGGCAAAGATATAGAGGATGCCCACATCTAAATCGGCTATCTGGAGCTTAACCGGCTCGGCCAACAGACCGAAGAAGGTAGTCGGCGGGCCGAAGGGTATCACCGCAAAGGTCACCAACGCAGGAAACAAGCTTATAACAGGCGCGAGCACGAAAAAGACCTTGTTGGCTTGGGCGGGAATCAGATCTTCCTTGAACAAAAACTTTATTCCGTCGGCCATGGGCTGAAGAAGCCCAAACGGACCCACTCGGTTGGGGCCGAGACGGTCCTGGATGAGCGCGCTTCCCCGGCGTTCGACCCAGGTTAGAATAGGGACCAAGCCTAACAAAACGCCCAAAACTACGATAATCTTCACCAGGCTAATTAGTATTAACATTTGATCTGGCCCAGACTTCCCAGGGTTTGATAGTCCATTCCTTTATAACCAGGGACGGTTCGGCTGATTTCCTCGAACACTTCCCCGGCGCCACCGAATCCGAAATCGCGGCCCAGCCGCTTGGCGACTTGGGCGAATATCTCCCAGTCGGCCCGGGTATTGCCCAGCGGGCCAAGTACCGGCCTTACCATCTGTACCCGGCCGGCCGAATTAGTAAAGCTGCCCTCCTTTTCGGCGAAGCTGGCCGCGGGTAAAACCACCTGAGCGAGTACGGCCGTCTCGGTCATCCTGAGCTCCTGAACCACCAGGAAGCTGAGTTTATTCAGGCACTGCGCCGCCCCAGGCAGCTTACTAAAATCGCCAGCTACATACAAGGCCTTGACCCCGCCCAGTAAATCATCAGTATAGGGCACCATGCCCATATCCACCACGCCCTGGTAATTAGGGGTATTGTCTCGCTCCCTAAGCAGGGAGTCCTGGCTCAAGGGCAAATCAGAGACGCGGCCTGCCGGAGGCGGGAAGCGCACCGGGCCGGCCATCAGCACATCTTGGAAAAGTCTTACAAATACGAAGGCATCCTCACAGGTAAGACGGCTCGTGCCAAGCCCAACCAGGCTGTCGGGGCCTTCCTGCTCGGCCACCCGGCGAAGGTTCTCCGCCACCACATCCAGGGCCTCCTTCCAGGATACGGGAAGAAACCGGCCATTGCTTTTGACCAACGGACTTCTTAACCGGCCAGGCTCATTCACCCAGTGGAAGTTGAATCTGCCGTAATCGCATATCCAGTAGCCGTTGACCGCGGGATTGGCCCGGGGTTTTATCCGCAATATCTTATCGCCGCTGGCCCCTAACAGCACGTTGCAACCTTTAGAACAGCTGGGGCAGACGCTCTCCGCCTGATCGAGCAACCAGACTCTTTCCTTGAACCGAAACTCTTTCAGGGTGAGCGCGCCCACCGGGCACAAATCCACCACGTTGGCCGAGTAATCGTTACTCAGCGGCTGGTTATCAAAGACGGCAATCTCGACATGGTTGCTGCGGTTAATCAGCGTAAGCTCCTGCCGGCCCACCACCTCCTGGCAAAACCTGATACAGCGGGTGCATTTTATGCACCGGCTGGGGTGAAGCAACACGTGCTCGCCCAGAGACCTCTGCTTATGGTGCAGCTTACTTTCCCCGAACCTGCAGCTCACCTGGCCGTAGGTATAGGAGTAGTCCTGAAGCTGACATTCGCCGGCCTGGTCACAAATGGGACAATCGAGGGGATGATTGATAAGCAAGAACTCCATCACTCCCTGCCGGGCCTTTTTCACCCGTTCGGAGTCGGTGCGAACCACCATTCCCTCGGCCACCGGCGTGGAACAGGCGGTCTGTAACTTGGCTGCCTTCTCAACCTCGACCAGGCAGATGCGACAGTTGGCCGCCACGCTCAGGCCCGGGTGGTAGCAGAAGTGGGGTATGTAGATCCCCAACCTCTCCGCCGCCTTTATTATGGTGGTCCCTTTGTCCACTGCAACCTGTCTTCCATCGATAGTCAAACTGACCATATGACCTAACCTTTATCCCGACGCCACCCGGGAGAGGGGTTGCGCCTTAAACGGGCAGCATTGCCCGTCGATATGCCCCTTGAATTCATCGAAAAATTTGGTTACGAACGACTCCACCGGCATGGCCGCGGCATCCCCCAGCGGGCATAGGGTATTACCGCTGATGTTTCCGGCCACATCCAGCAATATCTCCAGATCGTCAGCCCGGCCCCGGCCTGCTTCCAGCCGGGTCAAGATGTCCCGTATCCAGGGAACGCCCTCCCGACACGGGGTGCACTGCCCACAAGACTCATGCGCGTAAAAGCCAGCTAGATTGGCCAGCGCCCAGACCATACAGGTAGTGCCATCTATAACGATGACGCCACCCGAGCCTAGCATGGTGCCGGCCGCAGCCAGCGACTCGAAATCCATGTTCACGTCGATCTCGTCCGCCTTCAGCACCGGTGTGGAGGAACCGCCTGGTATGACCGCCTTCAACTCACGGCCGTTCCTTATGCCGCCCCCGTGCTCATATATCAACTCCCGCAAGGGAATGCCCATGGGCAGCTCAACCACCCCGGGCCGGTTGATATGGCCCGAGAGACAGAAGAGCTTGGTACCGGTGCTCTTCTTGGTGCCGATGCCGGCAAACCAGGCGGCACCGCTATTAACGATGGCCGGAAGGTTGGCCAATGTCTCCACGTTGTTTATAACCGTAGGGGAGTTGTAAAGCCCGACCAGCGCGGGGAAGGGCGGTTTGACCCGGGGCTGGCCTCGCTTGCCCTCCAGCGATTCCAGCAGCGCGGTCTCCTCGCCACAGATATATGCGCCAGCTCCGGGATGGACAAGAACGTCCAAATCCCAGCCCGATCCCAGGATGTCCCGACCCAAGAAACCCTTTTCCCCGGCTTGGTTCACCGCCTGGTGGAGTATTTCAGCCCCCCTGATCATCTCCCCCCGGATGTAGATGTAGGCCTGTTTCACCTTCAACGCGTAGCTGGCGATGATTATGCCCTCGATGAGAAGATGAGGGTCCTTTTCGATAATGACCCGGTCTTTGAAGGTGCCCGGCTCCCCCTCGTCGGCATTGGCGCACAGATAGGTGGGCTTGGAAGACTCCTTGGGCACGAAGCTCCATTTCAAACCGGTGGGAAAACCGGCTCCCCCTCGTCCCCTGAGGCCCGACTTCTTCACCTCTTCAATCAATTGATCAGGGGTAAACTCGGCCAGGGCTTTTCTCAAGCCGCGATAGCCCCCGCCGTTGATATAAGTTTCAATCTCTTGCTGTCCGGGGACATCTAAGTTGGCAAGCAGTATCTGCATAATTTAAGGCAGCTCCGCGAGGATGTTATCAATCTTTTCCGGGGTCAGGTTTTCGAAATGGTCCCCATTAATCATCATGGCCGGGCCGGTGCCACAGGAGGCCAAACATTGCACGGTTACCAAAGAGAATCGCTCGTCCGCGGTGGTGCCCCCTACCTTGACGTTTAACTTGTGGCTTAGGTAGTCCACCATCTGCTCCGCTCCCATCAGGGCACAAGGAAGGGTGGTGCATACCTGGATAAGGTACCTGCCCATCCTTCGGTTTTTAAACATGGTATAAAAGCGGGCAACCCCTTCCACGTCCACGGGCGGGATATCCAATAACCTCGCTACCATCTCTTTACAATCGCTGGAGAGATAGCCTGCCTCCCGCTGGGCGATGTGTAGCACCGGGATAAGGGCGGCGCGCTTATCCGGGTATCTATTCCTTATCCTCTCCATCTCTTGGAGTGCTTCTTCCCTGAAAATCATCTCGCTCATCTATCGATCTCGCCCAATACTATATCCAGACTGCCGATAACGGCCACCAAATCGGCCACCAGCATCCCTTCCACCATCCCCGGGAGGACGGAAAGATTAAAAAACGAGGGCGGGCGTATCCGCAACCGATGGGCCGATTTGTCCCCCCGGCTGATAATGTAATAGCCCAGTTCACCCTTAGGGGCCTCAATCGCGTGATAGATCTCGCCTACGGGCATTGGTGGACCATTGATGTAAAATTTAAAATGGTGAATCAAGGGCTCCATCTGAGTATAGACGTCCTCTTTGTCAGGCAGAGCGATCTTTAAATCCTCCACATTGACCGGGCCTTGGGGAAGATTTTCCAGCGCCTGGCGCACTATTCGGCAGCTTTGATGCATCTCCTCCAGCCGAACCAGGTAGCGGTCATAGACATCGCCGTTTTTCCCCACCGGCACCTCGAAATCGAAGTTCTCATAACCCGAATAGGGATGGGCCTTGCGCACATCGTACTCCACCCCGCTGGCCCGAAGCAATGGGCCGGTTACTCCATAGTCCAGAGCATCTTCGGCTGATAAGGCTCCGATGCCACGGGTGCGACCCATCCAGATGCGGTTTCTGGTCAAGAGCCGCTCGTATTCCTGCTGATGCCCGGGAAAAGCGTCCAGAAACTTCTCCACCTCCTTGACAAAGCCGGGAGGCAGGTCCCGGGCCACCCCCCCGATCCGGGTGTAACTGGTGGTCATGCGCGCGCCGGTCAACATCTCGAAGATGTCGTACAGGGTCTCCCGCTCCCTAAAGGTATGAAAGAAAACCGTGGCTGCGCCCAGGTCCAGGGCGTGGGTACCCAGCCACAAGAGATGGGAGGAGATGCGAGCCAACTCACAAACGATCACCCTTATGAACTGGCAGCGAGGGGGGACAGTTAGGCCCAAAAGTTTCTCCACGGCCAGGATGTAGCCCACGTTATTGGAGAGCGGGGCCAGATAGTCTTGCCGGTCGGTGATGGGGATGAACTGGTGATAGGTCTTATACTCCCCCAGCTTCTCGAATCCCCGGTGGAGGTAGCCGATACAGGGTTGGACCGATAGTATTCGCTCGCCGTCAAGCGTCAGTATCAACCGCAACACCCCGTGGGTGCTGGGATGCTGGGGACCCATGTTCAGAACCAGGGTTTCAGCTGATGTCTGTATCTGTTCCTCCATTATCTCTATTCTAAGCCCCAGCCGGCGCGATCGACTTGTCCCGTTCCTTCAGAGGAAAATCTTTCCTCATAGGGTGACCTTCAAATCCTTCCCACATCAAGATTCTGGTCAGATCCGGGTGGTTGTCGAAGATAATGCCGTACATATCGTAAGTTTCCCTCTCCAACCAGTTGGCCGCCTTCCACAGCGAAACTAGCGAGGGAAGATGAGGGTCCTTCTCGGGCACATCCACTTTCACCCGCAGCCTTTGGTTAGTTCTAAAGGAGTACAGCAGATAGACCACCTGGAAGCGGGGCTTATCCGGCAGGTTGTCCACACCACACAGGTCGGTGAGGAAATCGAAGCCGATCTCATCCATCGCCTTCAGATACTCCAGCACTTGGAAAAGCCGATTCCGCTCGACCTTGACGGTTGTCTCGCCCCTAAACTCCTCTACCAATAAGACCGCCTGGCCAAATCGCTCCTTGAGTCTAGCCACTGCCTTCATAGTTCAGTCCCATTCAAACCCACCCTTCTTCAAGGCATAGATATAGCCTAAGAAGAGGATGGCTAAAAACACCAACATCTCGATGAACCCAAACATCCCCAGGGACCTGAAGATGATGGCCCAGGAATAGAGGAAAACCACCTCGATATCGAACAACAGGAAAAGCATGGCGACAACGTAAAACTTCACTGAAAAGCGCAGCCGGGCATCGCCCACCGGCGGCATGCCACACTCATAGGGCGAGGCCTTGGATGGCTCTGGCCTCCTCGGGCCGATCAAGTAGGACAAAGCCAGGATGCCCACGCCAATAATAACCACGATGGCAAAAATCATTACTATAGCTATGTATTCATCAAGCATTTCGAGTCCTTTAGACAAACCGAAGATAAGCTATATTATTACCATTCCCTTTGTCAAGGGCAAAAGGCTCATCGACCGGCCCGATACCTTACCAGCCGCGATGAATTCAATATAACGGCCACCGATCCCAGGTTATGCACTAGGGCGGCTGCGCCTGGGCCTAGGAGGCCCAACACGGATAAGGTTATTGCGGCCAGGTTGTAAAGAACCGCGAAAAAAAGAAAGTTATATCGAATCATTTTCCTGGTCCGTTTGGCCAGCTTAACAACGAAAGGGATATTGCTCAGGTTATCGTTCATCAAGACGATATCTCCCGCCTCGATGGCGACATCTTTGCCCGCCGCGCCCATGGCAATGCCCACATCCGCGGCCACCAGCGCCGGGGCATCGTTAATGCCATCGCCCACCATAGCTACCACGCCTCCTTTTGCCTGAAGGTCACGAATCCCGGCCAGCTTCTCCTCCGGCATAAGTTCGGCGTGAAGTTCATCAACCCCGGCCTGGCGAGCCACTTCCGATGCGGCTGACCACCGGTCACCGGTGAACATAACCGTGCTGATGTTCTGTTCCTTTAGCTGGCTAATCGCCCAGGGGACTTCAGCGCGAATAGAATCAGAAACGGCCAACAGGCCAGCCACCTGAGAAGAATGGCCCACGAAGATGGGGGTCTTACCTTCTTGCTCAAAACGGCGTGCTTGCTCTCGGGCCTGCGGATGTATGCTCAAGCCGTTTTCCTCCAGATAGGAGGCTGAACCCACAAAGAACTCTTTGTCATCCAACCTGGCCACTACCCCTCTCCCCCAGACCTCCTGAAAATCATCCGGCTGACGGGTGTTCACGCCTCGGGAGTTTGCAAAATCCACTATCGCACGGGCCAGAGGATGGTCGGAGAGCTTTTCCGCGGATCCCGCCAGCTCGGCCAAATGGTCCTCGGAACAGCAGTTAAATCGAACCAGGTCGGTCACCTGGGGCCGGCCCAAGGTCAGGGTCCCAGTCTTGTCAAGCACCAGGGTATCAATCTCACCCAACTTCTCCAAATAGGCTCCGCCCTTGATCAGGATGCCCCTTCGGGCGGCATTACCCAGGCCGGCAACGATCGCGGTGGGCGCAGCCAACACCAGGGCGCAGGGACAGCCCACGATTAAGACCGCTATTGCCCTGACCAGGTCCCCGGTAAGGAGGTAGGTCCCCAGGGCCAGCCCGATGATCGCCGGGGTAAACCACTTGGCGTACCTGTCCGCCTGACGCAGGATGGGGGGTCGAGCAGTCTGTGCCTCCTCCACCAGCCTGATAATCTTGGCCAATTGAGTGTTATCGGCTAATTTGGTGGTTTCAATTTCCAGTCCGCCGGTCAAGTTTAAAGTCCCGGCAAAGACTTGATGGCCCCTAAACTTGTTCACCGGCATGGACTCTCCGGTTATCGGGGCTTCATTTATGCTGGATCGGCCCGAGATAACCTTACCGTCCAGGGGGACCTCCTCGCCGGGTTTAATCAATACTACTTCGGCCAGCTTCACTTCCTCTACCGGCAATTGGATGAACTCCTCGCCCCGGCGAACTCGGGCTTGCCGAGGCTTAAGGGCCAGGAGCTTGTTTACCGCGGCCCGGCATTTCTCCGCGGTCATCTGTTCCAGCATAGACCCCAAAAGCATTATGAAGACGACTTCCGCGGCCGATAGAAACTCTCCGATAGCCAGCGCGGCGATAAAGGCAATGGTCACCAGCTCATCAACGTTTACCTTCTTTCTTATCAGCCCCCGAACCGCGTTAACCACGATTGGGCCACCGGCCAGTGCGGCGGCAAGCAAGAGTAACCCTTGGGCCACGGGCTTGGGGGCCAGGGCAAACTTGTCGATAAGCCAGCCCAGAAGGATGAGGCTACCGGTGGCAATAACCAGGTAGAGGATCTTTGCTTTTATAAGGCGATAATAATTGGCTATCAACTGAATTCCATGCTAGCTCTGGGCAGCCTTCTTGAAGTACCCTTTGGGGAAGTTGGCCGAAAGGTCGTTGCCGCATAGGCGACAGAAATGGGCATTGTCCGAATTCAAAGTACGGCACACTTGCTCGAACCCCTTTTCGTTGAGGACCTTGGCGAAACAAATGTTTTTCAGCCGGGTGCCGCACTTTTCACAGAAACTGGCGTCACTGAAAGGTTGTTCATACCGGCAATCCGGATTTCGACAAACTGCTTTATTCTGCTCCATTTTAATGCCCCCGAAACACTAGAAAAGACAGCTTCGCAAACCTCATGGCTGGTACCCAGTACACACCAAAGACCAACAAGGGTGCAATCATAACCGCCAGCAATCCCTTGTCGAACGCGGGCAATACCAGTCCCTCTTTCCCCGTCTCCGGGGAGAGGAACATGGCCCTTAGAATCTTGGCATAATAATAAACCGCTATGGTGCTATTTACCAGGCCAATGACCGCCAGCCAGTACATTTCGGCATCGATAACCGCCGCAAATATGTAGAATTTGGCAATAAAGCCAGCCAGGGGTGGAATGCCTATCAGAGATAATAAGAAGATACCCATAGCTATGGCCAACACCGGGGACCGCCAGACCAGGCCTCGATAGTCCTCAATATCCTCGCTGCCCAATAGCTGGCTTAAATAGATGACTACCAGGAAAGCCCCCAGGTTCATGAACAGATAAACTAGCAGGTAGAACAGACTGGCAGTTAAACCGTCATGGTTAACCACCGCCAGTCCCATGAGGATATATCCCGCGTGGGCGATGCCGGAGTAGGCCAACAGGCGCTTGACATTCCTCTGGGCCAAGGCAGCCAGGTTCCCCAGGCTCATGCTTACCGCCGCGATAACCGCCAAAATCATTGGCCAGTTGAGCCCGGCCACCACCGAGGCCAGTTGGCCGTCGGCAGATACCAGGGTCACATAGAAGAACCGGATCATAAGCGCGAAGCCAGCCGCCTTGGGGCCCACGGAGAGAAACGCGGCCACCGGCGTGGGCGCCCCTTCGTAAACATCCGGACACCAGAAATGGAAGGGCACCGCGGCTATCTTGTAACCCAATCCGGCCAGGATGAAAAGTATGGCCAGAAGCAATGGGAGTAGATAGACCGGATGGTCAGCCAGGTACTGGTTTATGGCGAAAAGGTTGGTATGGCCGGTCAGGCCAAACAGCAGCGACATGCCAAACAGCATTATGCCGCTGGAGACACCTCCGTAGATGACGTACTTAAGGGCTGCCTCCGCCGACCGCGAGGACCCCTTATGGTAACCGGCCAGCACATAGCAGGGGATCGAGACCATCTCCAAGGCGATGTACATCATCAACAGGTCCACTGCCGAAGCCATCAACGACATCCCCAGAGCGCTTACTAAAAGAAGCGCGAAGAATTCGCTCACGTGCCGCTTGATCTCCAGGCTCCGGCAGGTGAACAGGATCACAAAGGCGGTAACTCCGATGGCAAATACCTTGAAGAAAATCGCGAAGGTATCGAAGACGATCATGCCCCGGAACAAGCTCTGGCCCTGACCGGGAAAATCTGGAATCAGGGAGACCAGAGCAATGGCCAGGCCCACCCAGGCCAGGCCGGCCAGCCGCTGCCGCTGCTTATCCCCGATGAATAAACCAGCCAAGAGCAAGACCAGGGCAAATCCGGCCAGGATAAGCTCGGGCAGGAAGAACCTAACTGAGGCTAGCGAATCCAGAGCTATCAAGACTAAATGCTCCTTATCAACGCACTCAGGGTGGCATTCAACAGGTCAAGGATCGGAGGGGGGTAAATCCCTAAAAATATGGTCAGCCCGGCCAAGGGAACCAGGGTGAAGACCTCCCGGCCATTTATATCCGGTAACTGAGCATACTTGGGGTTCAACGGCCCCAAAAATACCCTCTGGAACGCCCATAGGAAATAAGCGGCAGCCAGGATTATGCCCAGCATGGATACTATTGTTACTACCTGATAGACCGGGTAGGAGCCGATAAGCACCAGCACCTCGCTGATAAACCCGTTAAGCCCGGGCAATCCCAGACCGGCGAAGAAGGCCAGGCTGGTGAAACCGGTGTAAATCGGCATGCGGCTTCCCAATCCGCCGAACCCGTTTATGTCCCGGTGGTGGGCCCGATCGTAAATTCCCCCCACCAGCAAAAATAGCATGGCGCTTATAATCCCGTGATTGAACATCTGGAAGACCGCGCCGTTGATACCGGCATCGGTAAACACCGCCATCCCCAGAAGCACAAAACCCATATGGCTGATGGAGGAATAGGCCACCATCTTCTTAAGGTCCGTCTGGGCCATGCAACACAAGGCACCATAAATGATATTGATAGCCCCCATTATCGCCAGCGGGAAGGCGAAGTAGCGGGTGGCCTCCGGGAGGATGGGAAAAGATATCCGCAACAGACCATAGACACCCATCTTCAGCAGTATCCCGGCCAAGAGCACGCTTATCGCGGTAGGCGCCTCCACATGGGCGTCAGGCAACCAGGTGTGGAAGGGGAAGATCGGTACCTTGATGGCAAAACCTACATACAAGGCCAAGAAGATGGTAATCTGGAACCCGATGCCAAACTGGTGGTTGTTCCGTATCAATTCCATCATATTGAAGGTGTGGGGCTCGCTCAAAAAATATAACGCCAGGATGGAGATCAAGAGTAAGATGGAGCCTGCCAGCGTATAAATAAAAAACTTTATCGCCGCGTATTCCCGCCTGGGGCCGCCCCAGATGCCGATCAAAAAATACATGGGCAGGAGGACCAGCTCCCAAAATATGTAAAACAGGAAGAAGTCCAAGGCCGCGAATACCCCCATCATGCCGGTCTCCAAGAGCAGGATGAGGGCGAAGTAGCCTTTTTGACCCCGGTCGATGCCGTAAGAGGCCACCACCGCTATGTGAGAGAGAAGTGCGGTCAACAAGATCATTGATACTGACAGCCCATCGGTCCCGAGGAAGTAATAGATATTGAACGCCTCTATCCAGGGAGTCTGCTCGACGAACTGCATGCCGGCCTGAGCCCGGTCAAATATCACAAACAGCCTGATGGCCAGGATTACGGGGATGGCGGAGACACCGGTGGCCAAGCCTTTAATGAGCCTTACCCTCGAGGAAGGGACGAAGAGGATAGCGATGGAACCTAACACCGGTATGAATATCATAAGCGAAAGGATGTGGGCGTCTATCACCATGTCCTCCTAAAAAACCGATAGGATGAAGAGCAAGAATATGCCTATCAAAACCAGGGTCAAATAATCCTGGAGCTTGCCCGTTTGCACCCGCCTGAGCACGGCACCGGTCGCCAAGACCAGATTGGCGGTACCGTTAACCGCGCCATCGACCACCAGGTTGTCGAATAGACCGTCAAAATCAGCCACCTTCCTGGTTATAAAGGCCAGGCCGTTGACCGCGCCATCTATGATACGTTCATCAAACCATCTTATCGCCTGGTTGAAGGCCAGCAGAGGGTTTATCAGCAGAAACTGGTACACCTCATCCAGGTAATACTTCTGGTAAAGCAGTCGGTGCAAACCAGAGAAGCGTTGGGCCATATCATCAGCATTGATGCGACGCAGAAAATAAATCACTGAGGCCAAAGCCCCGCCAGCAGCCAACATAAGCAATGAGAATACAACGACAACACCGTGGCCAGCCGCTGTCTCAGCCAACTCCTCTCTGGCAAGATCTGCGCCACTATTTGCCCCGGCTAGATTGGAAACCTCCGCTACCGAACTGACCGCATAATCCTTAAGCTCCGGTTTTCTTATTAGCTCCTCGAACCATCCCCCCCAACCGGAAGAGAGGGCCAGAAAACCCAGCAGAACAAGAGGTATTAAAATACACAGGGGAGACTCGCGGGCATGTTCATGCTTTTCCTTGTTCCGCGGGGCGCCGAAAAAGACCACCGCCACCATCTTGAACATGTAAAATGCTGTAAACCCGACCGCTAACATGCCCATTACAAATGGCAGCAGGTGGCTGGGATAAACATGGGCGAATTCATACGCCTGGGCCAATATGGCATCCTTGCTGTAGAAGCCGGAAAAGAAAGGAAAGCCCACCAGGGCTAGCGCCCCGGCGAGGAGGGTGGCGAAGGTGATCGGCATCTTGGACTTAAGTCCTCCCATCTCCCACATGTCCTGAGTGTGCAGCGCGTGGATGATGGAGCCGGCGGCCAAAAATAACAGCGCCTTGAAAAAGGCATGGGTCCAGAGATGAAACAGACCGGCGGTGAAACCGCCCACGCCCAAGCCGAGCATCATGTAACCCAGCTGGCTCACGGTAGAATAAGCCAGCACCCGCTTGATATCCCGCTGGGTTACGGCAATGGTGGCGGCAAACAGGGCGGTAAACGCGCCCAGATAAGCTATGAAAATCAGCACCTGGGCATTTAATAACAGATACAGTCGGGCCACCATGTATACGCCGGCGACCCCCATGGTGGCCGCATGGATTAAGGCCGATACCGGTGTGGGGCCTTCCATGGCGTCCGGCAGCCAAACGTGCAAAGGGAATTGGGCCGATTTCCCGACCGCACCGATGAAAAGTCCCGCGCCAGCCAAAGTTAAGGCGAATCCGGCCAGTTTTCCCGAGGCCACCGCGGCAAAGGCGTCGTTAAAACTAAAGCTGCCGACAACCGTAAATATGGTCAGAATACCTATAAACATGCCCACGTCACCGATGCGGGTGGTGATAAAGGCCTTCTTGCCAGCGGCCGCGGCCGCTGGCCGATTGAACCAAAAGCCAATCAAAAGGTAGGAGCATATACCCACCAACTCCCAGAAGATG
>JAZFTZ010000129.1:0-3413 GCA_036446955.1 Thermodesulfobacteriota bacterium | reverse complement strand
GTGTGAACTTACCCGGGACTCAGAAATCTATCAAGTAAAAATAGCCCGGGGGTAGAGCAAATAATTCACTTGGTAATAGCTCACGTTGCTGACTTAAACCTACCGGATTTGAGAAAGCTATTCTAACTGGAAATATTCCCTTACCAAGGCCCTGGCTGCCGAGCGATTTGCGGTTGAAATATAGCAGCGCATTTACTCGACTGGAGCTGGGGCAACGCTGCCCCGCATACCCACGTCAGCTATACAAAACAGGCAAGGGGATAGAAGAAGATATAGGGGTTTTGCTCGTTATCGCCCAGGGGGGAGCAGGACTTGGCTGTAAGCATTAACATGTATGGGCAGCAGAAGGTTGTCCTAATTCTGTCACCCAGCCAGCTGGTTCGAGTCCCCTGCCCTTGATGCCGGCGGTAGATTCAACTCCATCTACTTCGTCAGAGACTTGGGCCGGGGCCCTCAGACCATAGCCTCCACCTTTATCTCGGCTCCCCACACCTCTGGAGCGGCTTCGGCGGCGGTGGCTCCTGGTGATGGACGACCATCGCACCGATTTCAGTCTGTTCTCACCTGTTATTGAGCTTTAGCGGGAGCCCTTTGAAAAGGGGGTTCCACCTATGTCCCCCGGGAGGGGTTTTAGGAGATAAGGATACTACCAGGGCAGGGGGATGCGCCGTTCCCTGTCCGGGGTTACTAGGATGGCATTTTCCGGGCAGTCCCGGTCGCAAAGATAACAGGACTGACAATCACGCAGGTACTTTATAACCGCGATCTTACCGCTTTCGTCCATACGCAACACGTCTTGAGGGCAGACATCGACGCAGATTTCGCAGCCGGTACAAAGTTCGGGATAGATTTTCCTCACCCCCATCTTATCCCTCGCTCATTTGCCCGCTGCCACATGGGTGCCAAAAACACCTCTCTTTTGGGCTTGAACCGGTATTTATGCAACGGTATATCCTCGAATTCGATGGTGGGCTGGCCATTCTTCCGTTTGATTAACGTCCAATACAGACCGTTGACATTGTCGGTATGGGGAAAATCCCGCCTGAGCATACCGCCCCGGCTTTCTTTGCGCGGCAATGCTGATGTCAGCCATAATTGGGCGGTAATGACCATATTCTTGGCCTCGTGACCCATTCTCAAGTAATGGCCATCATAGGCAATAAGCTGGGGGAGTTCATATTCAGTCAGATAGTTGACCTCATTTAGAGCCCGCTCCAATGCATCCTGGTCGGTAATAATGAATACCTCTTTCTTGAAGATAGCTTCCTGAAGGGCCAGGACCACCTGGTCGGGCTCCACCCCCTCCCGGCGAGCCAACGGCCCCAAGGTATCATCCTTAGCCTGGCCTATCAGCTCTTCATTCACCCTGGGTGGTTCGCTCTCTTGACAATGCGCGGCCGCGCTCAAGCCGGCGCGCGCGCCTGAGACCGCCGCGAAGGGCAACGCGCCCATCCCTATAGCACCAGCACCACCCGCCCTCCGGTGAGCAGCATCCCCCACGGCATAAAGCCCGGGCAGGCTGGTTTGACATTGCAAGTCAGTGCGCGCGCCGCCGCCGCCGCCGATGGTTCCATGACAGCCAGCCACGTACTCCATCCTCTTGACTATCCGGTCTTCCTTGACCACCCCGGCGGCCTCCAGGTTCTTCATGATGAGGGGCAGAACGCGTCTTAGTTTGACCACATCATCAGCGCGGAAATGGGTCATATCCATATATATCGGGCCCCGGCCGGCCATCACCTCCAGGGCCATAGCCTGGGCATAGGTGCGGGCCAAGGTGTGATCGTGTAGAACCGGGTCGTAATGAGACAGGAACCTCTCTCCCTGGCCATTGATGAACTTTCCTCCCAGGGAGACGAACATGTTCATGCCCAGAATGTCGAAAGACGCAGCCGAGGCATGGTGGGAACAAATATCCATCCCGCTCAACACCGCCCCGGCCCGATATAGCATAGCGCTGGAATCACCGCTTTGCATCTTGTGATTGGCAAAGACACCTTTATAGGCGGTGCCGCCGGCGGCCACCACAGTGGCTTTGGCCAGAAAGATCAAGAACTTGCCGGTCCAGACATCGAATCCCACCGCGCCCAGCGCCTGTCCGTTATCCACCAGCAGCTCTACCACCATAGCCCGGTTTACAACCTTCACCCCGGATTTGACTACCTTCTCGGCCATGATCTCCATCATCTGGGGGCCGTGAAACATCACCGCCTTCACCGGGCGGCCTGGCACACCCCCGCGCATATAGCGCCGCTCGTATTCACCCTGCGGAGTTTTCTCGAAGGTAACCCCCCAGGCATCCATCTCCTGGATGCGGTCGTAGGTCTCAGTAAGCATCACCTCCAACCACTCCTGATCATTCAGGAAGCAGCCCTGTTGGAGCATCTCTTCCCGCCAGGCATCCAGGTTATCCTGATGAGGGAAACACATGTTGACCACGCCGGCGGCGAACGCGCTGCAGCCACTCTTGCCGGCCTTGGCCTTGTCCACCAGCAAGACTTGAGCACCTTTCTCTCGGGCCTTGAGAGCAGCAAACGCGCCCGCCAGGCCACCGCCAATTACCAGAACGTCAGTGGAGTATACCTGGCCCCATTTATCCAGGCCCATCGAGGATCTCCTCGGCCAGATTCAGCCCGGGAACTGCTTCTTCATATTCTCGGCAAACTCCTGAGCCATTCTCTTGGCCTTACTCTTCATTATTCCCCAGCCGAACTTGCCCAATACGCCGGTGATGCTGATCTCCGATTTGTACGAGACCTCGGTCTCGTTGTCGGATAGGGGTACCAAGATCAAGGTGTTTTTTAGATTGAAATTGGATTGCTTCTCGGTGTCTGCTCCTCGACCAATCGATTCCAACCGGTGGGGTGGATCCAACTCGGTAATAGTAATCCGCAGCTTCGGCTTGGCGGTTATCGGCCCCACCTTAACCTCCATCTGGATGTCGAAGTTCTTGTCATCCACCACATCGATATGCTTGCAACCGGGGATGAAACTCGCCAGCTTGACAGCATCCAACATGAAATCCCAAACGTCTTGAATAGCCCCTTTGACAACAAACTTTTCAATAATCTCTGCCATGATGTTCCTCTCCGATAAAATAATGAATGGTTAGGAAGCCAACCCCTTTTCTTTGAGGGCGTTGAGCACCTTCTCCGCGGTTATAGGCAAGGACCTTATCCTCACTCCCACGGCATCGAAGATGGCATTGGCAATGGCTGGGGCCAGCGGACTCATCGGGCCCTCACTGCCTGATTTGGCACCGTACGGGCCAGTAGGGTCGTCAGTCTGGACAAACATGGTCGCCATCGGAGGCAGGTCGCCGGCTGCCGGCAGCTTGTAATCGGCCAGGTTAGGGTTAATGACATTTCCATTGTCCCGAGCGATCTCCTCCATCAGTGAGAAGCCAACGGCCT
>JAZFTZ010000128.1:0-9324 GCA_036446955.1 Thermodesulfobacteriota bacterium | reverse complement strand
TTTTTATATATTATGTGTTTGTATAAATAAATGTTTGTCCCTTTGCACTCGATTATGTAGTAGTGCCTAAATAACTTTTTCCATGCATAATCTATTTCTTCATCTTTTCTTCAAGATATTTAATGGCTTTACCAACAGTGTTCATCTTCTCCGCGTCTTCGTCGGAAATCGCAATGTCAAATTTTTCTTCCAGAGCCATAAGACCCCTCCTCAATACCCCTCTTTTAAAGGATTAGGAGGGTATATCCCTATGGATAACCAGCTCCACTGTATCCAGAGAGTCAGCTCCCAGGTCATTGATGAATGATGCCTCAGCAACAACTTCATCCTTATTGACCCCTAATTGCTCGACGATAATCTCTTTTACCTTTTCCGGTATCCCCATTCTTGCTCTCCTTACACTAAACCCAAATTAGCTGTTAACAGACCCGCCCGGCCGGCCCCATCCGCTTTAGTCTAACAGGTGGCAAATACCTGCTTCGTCCTCCACGTTGGTTAAATCCATCTCCCGGTTAATCCTTTTCAGCAAGGCTGACAGGGTCTTGCCCGGACCTACCTCCACTGCCTTGGTCACACCCAGTCGGGACAACTTGTCCATCGACTGCTCCCAGCGGACCGGCTTACAAATTTGTTCTACCAGCAATTGCTTGGCTGTTTCCGGGGAATAACTGAGCTCACCATCTAGGTTGGCAATTACCGGGATACGGGGAGGGGAGAAGTCTACCTTAGCCAAGGCCGCGGCCATGCCCTGAGCGGCCGGTTGCATCAGCGAGGAGTGGAAAGGCCCGCTCACGGAAAGAAAAATCGCTTTTCTTGCCCCTTGCCGGCACGCCCGCTCGGCTAACTCCTTCAGGGGGGCTGCCTCCCCTGAGACCACTATCTGGCCCGGCCCGTTGAGGTTGGCCACCTCGGCCACTCCAAGCCGGGCAACCTCTTGGCAAAGGGCACTCACTCGACTGCCGTCCAGGCCCAGAATAGCTACCATCTTTCCCCTTCCATCAGGGCAAGCTTTCTGCATGAGCCTCCCCCGCTCCCGCACCAGTCTTAGCGCATCGGAAAAATCAAGCGCCTCAGCAGCCACCAGCGCGGAATATTCCCCCAGGCTGTGGCCAGCCACCAATACGGGCCTCACCTCTGTCTCCGAGAAAATCACTCGTAGCGCGGCCACGCTGGTGGTCAGTATGGCCGGTTGAGCGTTTATGGTCTTAGTCAGTTCCGCTTCTGGTCCCTGGAAGCACAACTGGGAGAGCTCAAAATTTAACAGCTGGTCTGCTTGGGCAAAGGTCTGCCGGGCTTGGGGATATTTTTCGGCTAGGTTTTTTCCCATACCCACATATTGCGAGCCTTGGCCGGGGAACAGAAATGCGATACCTCCCGCTCCAATTGGCTCCATTATCCCCTCTCCCAAAGATCTGGCTTGCTTTTCCCGTTCTTAATCATCAATCTATCGCTGCCCCAATCAGGCTGACGGCAAAATGCTAATACCGGCAATCCACCCCCAATCACCAACGAATCAGAGCCGAACCCCAGCTCAGCCCGGCTCCAAAGGAAGCCAGCAAAACCAAGGCCTCTTCCTCTATCCTGCCCTCCTGGACTGCCTCATCCAAGGCCAGCGGTATGGATGCAGAGGAGGTGTTACCGTATCTATCGACGTTTATATAAACCCGCTCCATGGGCATCCTTAACCTCTTAGCACAGGCGGATATTATCCGCAAGTTGGCCTGATGAGGTATGAGCAGGGACAGTTCGGAAATATCAACATTATTGTGCTTGAGCGCAACCAAGGAGATATCGGCCAAGATCCGAACCGCTATCTTAAAGGTCTCATTGCCCTGCATTCTGATGTAATGCAGACCCTCATCCAGGCTCTCCTGAGTCACCGGCTGAGCCGAGCCCCCGCCGGGGATATGAATCAGACGGCCGTTGCTGCCGTCAGAGCCCAAATGGGTCGACAGTATCCCTCGGTCGCCCTTCTCCGCGGCCAGCAGGCAAGCGCCTGCGCCATCGGCGAACAGGACGCAGGTGTTTCTGTCCTGCCAGTTTATTATGCGCGAGAGGACCTCGGCCCCGACCACCAGCACCTTGTTGGCCTGTCCCGACCTTATCGCCTGGTCGGCCATAGCCAAGGCATAAATAAAACCAGCGCATCCGGCTGACAGGTCAAAGGAAGGGGCCTTGGCTCCCAACCTGTCCTGGAGAAGACAGGCAGTGGCTGGGAAAAACATATCCGGCGTGACCGTGGCCACTATGATCAAATCAAGCTGGCTGGCACCTACCCCCGCCCTTTCCAGCGCCTGCTGGCCGGCGTTATAGGCCAGGTCTGAGGTGGTCTCACCTTCGACGGCTATCCGCCTCTCCTTTATACCGGTGCGCTCCACTATCCAGCTATCATCGGTATCCACCAGCCGCTCTAATTCCTTATTAGTAAGCACCTTCTTGGGTGCATAAGAACCGGTCGCTACAATGCGTGCCCGCAATCTGTCCTCCCCTCGCTGACCTTTCCTCCCCGGCCTCAACTTGCCCCAGCTTGTCGGGGGACATTAAAGGAAAGCAGCTCACTGTTCTCTGCCAGTGCCTGGGCCAAATGCTCGTTAACCTTCTCCCCAGCGAACCTGTGAGCTAGCTTTATCGCATTCTTGATAGCTCGCGGGGAGGCACCGCCGTGACTTATCACCGCCGCTCCGTTTATACCCAAAAGGGGAGCTCCCCCGTATTCGTCGTAATCGAATTTAGTTCTAAATTCGCCCAGCGGTTTTCCCATAAGCAGATAACCCAACCGGGCCAGGAAGCTTTGTTTCAGGGCCCCCTGCATGATGGTTCGCATGACATCCACCATTCCTTCCGACACTTTAAGGGCCACGTTACCCACGAAGCCATCGCAAACGATCACGTCGACCACTCCCGAGTACAGGTCACGACCCTCAACATAGCCTTGGTAATTAATGGCCGCCCTTTTAAGCAGATTGTGAGCCAGGCGGGTTATCTCATTTCCCTTGGTCTCTTCCTGGCCATTGCTCAGCAGGGCCACCTTGGGCTCATTCTCACCCAACATGATTTTAGCATAAGCACTGCCCATCAACGCGAATTGAGCCAGCTGCACCGGTTTGCAATCCACATTGGCCCCGACATCCAAGAAAACGGTTCGCTTAGTGCTGACCGTGGGAAGAACTAAAGCCAGGGCAGGGCGCTCCAATCCCTTCATCCTCTTGAGCACCATCACGCCCACCGCCATAATCGCGCCCGAGTTACCCGCGCTCACCATCGCCTGGGCTTCGCCCCGTTTAATCAACTCGAAGCAGACCCGCAAGGACGAGTCCTTTTTACGGCGCAAAGCCACCGCAGGCAGATCTGTCATCTCTATATTTTCCGAGGCGTGTTGAATTTCAACGGTCAGCCCGGAGATGTCCTTTCCCGACAACTCGGCGGCTAGACTATCTTTGTCGCCCACCAAGACAATATGGCAACCCGCATCTCTTGCCCCAGCCAGCGCTCCTTCAATCAGTATTCCCGGGCCGTAATCGCCGCCCATGGCATCCACCGCTATTCTCATGGATGCAAGCTCCCCCGGCTATGCCTCCTCCAAAGGTATGTATTCTCTTCCCCGATAGGTACCACAATTAGGGCAGATATGGTGGGGCAGTTTGGATTCTCCACACTGGGCACATGTAGTCAAAGTTATTGGCGTACGCGTCCACTGAGCCCGACGCTTGTTTCGCCGAGAACGAGAAAACCTGTTAGTGGGATTGGGCACTTCTATCCTCCTAGCAGCCTATCCGTGAACCTCAAACCAAGCGAACTTTGGTCTAGAGGACAACGGCATGGCTCCGAATTAAGGTTCACACCGCAACCAGAACATAGGCCTCGACATCCTTCGTTGCACAGAGGCCGAAAGGGAAGGGCCAAAATTAGCTCCTCCTTTATAACCGAGTCCATAGCAATTTCTTCCCCGCGGTAGAGGCTGACTTCCATATCCTTAAGCTCCAGCTCCTTCTCCCCGGTCTGTTCTTGAGCGGGACAGGGGAAGAACGTTCTCTTAATGGCAAAGCCCAACTCCTGGCGGTACACCTTCAAGCAGCGGCTACAGACCAGCGAGAGTTGACAGGCCACATCTCCGGATAGGGAGACATTTCTACCATATTTTGCCGCGCTGAGGTGAACCTGTGCTGACGATACCAACTCAATGTCGGCCGGATGAGCCGTCTTGGCGGTAAATTCAAGTTCCTCGGGCGGCAAGGCGAAATCCAGGGTAATACCCTCCTCGCTTAGCTCTCTGATATTCAATACCATGGTAGTTCCCTTCGGTCAGGGTGATACCTTAATATTGACCCAATTTTTTCTATTTTTATAGTATCCCAAAACCGCTTGTCAAGACAAATCCCTCTTAAAGGATATATTTGGATAGGACAGGGGTGAGAGTTTGTGGGGGAAACCCTTTGTAAAGTGTTCTCCCCCCCTTCCAAACCCAGCCCAACTCGGGGCTAAGGGGTCCAGGGGAGAGGCCCACAGCCCCGTCCTTCGGGAAAGCCTCAAAGAAGAGGCAATCGCATAGACTTAAGCAGAGCCGGTACATCCAGATGCTCCTTGGCCAGTGCCGCCAGCTCCCCTCTGCTGAGGCCTTTCTCAGCCAAATGAGAAAGGAAGGGCACCTCCCCCAGGAAAGGAGTCGGACAGAGCTCTTTGAGCATCAGCTCATTGGTTTTCTCCGCCAGGTTGGCCGGCTGGCAAGTATGACACATGACAACGCCGCTTATCTCGAGGCCCAAGTTTCTGGCAACATCCACGGTAAGCAAGCTATGGTTGATGGTACCCAGAGCTGCCCGCGCTACTATGACCAGGGGAAACGCAAAAGCCCGGGCGACATCGGCCATTGATAAGCTGGCTGATAGCGGACACAATAACCCTCCGGCACCTTCTACTAAAACCACCTCGTGCCGACGGGTAAGCTTGAGCAAGGCGTCCAGTAGTCTAGCTAGCCTAATCACCGTACGCTGGCGCCGGGCGGCCAATAAGGGAGCAACCGCTTCCGGGAAAGAATAAGGGGCGACTAGCTCCCGAGCATCATCGGTTCCAGCCGCCCAGCTCAGAGTACGGCTGTCTTGGCCATCGCTTTCGCCGCTCTCGACTGGTTTCATCACCCCCAGGTCAAGGCCCTGTTCAGAGAGAAAAGCGGCCAGGGCGGCCGTCACCAGCGTCTTGCCCACTCCAGTATCGGTGCCGATGATGAACAGGCCGGGTCGGCCTTGATTCATTCTTCTACCTCCCGGTCACTGCCTGTATGGAATCAGCGACTATCTCCACCATCGTCTTAAGCTCGGCCAGCTCAATGGTTAAGGGAGGAAGCAGGACGATGATCTCCCCCAGGGGCCTTATTATCAGGCCTCTAGAGCGGGCTTGTAAAATGACCTGGTGGCCGATTCGGTCTGCCGGCGGATAAACCGATTTGCTCTCTTTATCTCCCACCAGCTCGATGCCCACCATTAAACCGCACTGCCTTATATCGCCCACATGGGCCAGTTCTTTAAGGGGTTCAAGCTGGTCGGCCAGATAGGCGGCTCTTGTTTGGACCTCGGCCAACGTCTGCTCTTCGGTGAATAGATCCAGGTTGGCTAAAGCCACCGCGCAGGCCAAAGGATTCCCTGTGTAGGTATGACCGTGAAAGAGAGCCTTAAACTGGCCATAATCGCCCAGGAAGGCCTGAAAGACCTCCGGCCTAGTAATGGTGGCGGCCAGAGGGAGATAGCCTCCGGTTATCCCCTTGGCCAGGCAGAGGAAATCGGGGATCACCTCTTCCTGCTGGCAGGCAAACATGGTGCCCGTCCTTCCGAACCCCACGGCCACTTCATCGGCGATGAGATGGACATGGTAACGGGTACAAAGCTCCCTGACTCTCTTCAAAAAACCGGGGGGCGAGACAATCATTCCTCCTGCCGCCTGCACCTTAGGCTCCATTATAAGCGCGGCCACCTTCTGGGCGTGGAGCGCGAGAATCTCCTCCAGGCTGGCCAGACAGGCGAGTTGACAGCTGGGCCAGCTTTGCTCACCGGACACCGATAGCAATAAGCGGAGTCGGCTAAAAAAGCCTTAAAAGACAGCGGTTTAAAGAGATCGTGGAATACCGCCAAGCCGCCCACCCCCACGCAGCCCAGGGTGTCGCCGTGGTAGCCATTTTTCAGGGCCACGAACCTTCTTTTCCCTTTCCCGCCAGGGCTTTGCTGCCAATACTGGTAGGACATCTTCAGGGCTATCTCCACCGCGGTCGAGCCGTTATCGGAATAAAATATCTTAGTCAGGCCGCGGGGAGCGATGCCAGCTAGCGCCTCAGCCAACTCTATCGCCGGGACGTTGGACACTCCCAGCAAAGTGGAATGAGCAAGCTTCGCTAATTGCTCCTTGACGGCCGCATCCAGTACCGGATGACGGTGGCCGTGAAGGTTCACCCACAAGGAAGAGACCCCGTCCAGGTAGCGACGGCCATGGACGTCCTGAAGGTAAGCCCCATTGGCAGAGGCGATTATCACCGGGTCTTCTTTCAGGTACTCGGACATTTGAGTATAGGGATGCCAGAGATAGTTAGCATCAGCCTTCTCTAACTGCCGGATTCTATCTGTATCCATCCTCGCACTCTCTGTTAGTTAGGTTAGATCAGTCTTAATTTCTTGCCCATCTCCCCGAAGGCATAAAGCACCTGCCCCAGGTCTTCCTCGGTGTGGCTGGCTGTCAGCGAGCATCTTATCCGACCGGTGTCCGCCGGAACCGTAGGCGGCCTAATTGCCGGCGCATAGACACCATGATCCATGAGTATTCGACCAGCTTCCTTGGTAGGATCGGGAGGTCCAATGATAACCGGTATTATATGACTGTCACCGGCCAGGGTATTAAAACCCAAACCCACCAGGCCCTGACGGAGAAATTTTGCATTCTGGTTGAGCCGTTGGCGCAAATCATCGGCCTTTCTCAGCAGCTTAAGCGCCCTTTTTGCCGCCGCGGCCAGGATCGGGGGAAGGGCAGTGCTATATATGAGCGGGCGGCAGGAGTTGACCAGATAGTCTATCAATTCCTTTTTTCCCACCAGAAAGGCGCCGAAACAGCCCAGCGCCTTACCAAAGGTGCCCATGGAAATCTGGACCGAGGCTGAAGAAACCCCTTGTTGGTGAGCCAGTCCTTTGCCTTGGGGACCCTTAGTGCCTAAGGCGTGGGCCTCATCTATCATCAACCAGGCATTGTACTTCTGAGCCAGCTCAGTCAGAGCCAGCAAAGGCGCGCTATCACCGTCCATACTGAAAAGCGATTCAGTAACGATAAGTCGCCGTCTATAGTTTCCCTCCTGCACGAGTGCCTCCAACGCGGCCAAATCCCGGTGAGGGAATATCCTTACCCGGGCCCGGCTGAGTCGGCAACCATCGACGATGCTGGCATGATTAAGCTGATCGCTGAAGATTACATCCTCATCTCCCACCAGGCAAGAGATAACCCCGAGGTTGAGCACATAGCCGCAATTGAACGCCAGTGCTCTCTCGGCTTCAAAGAATTCAGCCAGTTCCTGCTCCAATTCGGCGTGGGCCTGAGTATGGCCGCTGATAAGGCGGGAGGAACAGGCTGACAACCCGTAATCGGCCAGCGCCTGCCGGGCTACCTCGATAAGTTCAGCATGGTGAGCCAGGCCAAGGTAGTCGTTGGAGGAGAGGTTCACCAGTTCCCGGCCAGCTATTTGGATGCCGCGGGCAGTGGCATTTTGTACCAGCCTGAGCTGCCGGAATAATCCTTGCTCCTGGTAGCTTTTAACAGCTGACAATATTTCTTTCACCTCTCCCTCGACCCCTTACACAGAGAAGGCGCTAGGCAGCAAAGCTAGAGCTGCCGCCCAGCTAGCAATAATGTATTTGGGAAAGCCGGCCGAAGTTATCTCCACCAACTTGGAATAAGGCCGTAGACTGCGACCCCCGTGCCGATAGAGAAAAGTAAGACGTGAGCAAAAGTAAACTGCTGCACCCACTTGCTGCTAGCCAGCAACACGATGGAAATCGCCACCAGTACAAAGCCTAAGAAAACTAGGCCCACTCTCTTCTTTTTCATCCTCCGACAACCTTTGCTGTTAAAAAAATCTTCGCGGCCCCAATTGGCCCCCTAAAACTTCCCTTTGGTATCTAATACTTTAATTTAATAGCATTTCTTAACCGGTCATTCAACAAAAAACTTCTCTACACTGCCAGTGCCCGGCCCTTGTGTGGGGGAAACCCTTTTAAAAGGGTTTCCCCCACACCCCCTTCCTAAACTTTGGGCTGGGTTTGGGTTGGCGCGGTAGCGCCAGTCCAAACAGAATAGCTCGGGTTAGGGGATCCAGGGGGAGGGGCCCTCGCCCCGTCCCCTGGGAAAGATCATATGTCTGACAACAATATGATTGAATAGCAACTAACATTTGAATTGTTGGCCCCCTGCTCACACGTGCCGATCTTACCGGTTCTGCTAAATGCTATGCTGACTGTTTCTTATCTTGCTGACAGGGGCAATCTGCCCAAACACTCTAAAAGAGGTTAATATGGTGCGAACCCTCTTAGAAGTGATTATCTCCAGCTGGGTCTTGCCAGATCTAAGAAAAGGTGAGTAAGATCCGGTTAACTCGGAGCCGAAGGGACCAATTGAAAAAGAAAAATGTGGCGTAAATACTGAGCTGTCAAGTAAGGTAAGGTTCACGATAAAGATATGTGTGGTCAACGTCGATCCTGATGGTTGTACGAATAAGATGAGCATCGCCAAACAGCAGGGAGGCTGTGCAGTTATTGGTTAGGTGACCAATACTGTCCCGCTAAGTCAAGTCGTTAACACTAGTTCATTCCAAGGTGTCCTCATGGTGCTGGAGAATATGGGGCCAAGTAATTGAAGTGGTGGGTGCTTTTGGCTTGCGCCTTGAGCTTCTCCATACTTCATGCCAACCGGGCCTTGATGCATGCAGTCCTGCCTTTGGTGAGGACCGATTTCGGTTTGGGTTACTTTTCCGCTTCTTTCCTGGCTGCCAGCTATGACCTAGGATACCTGCTGACCCTTATTCCTGTGGGTTATCTCAGCCTGGGGCTAGCGAAGAGGACACCCATATATTACGGACTGGCGATAATCGTGGTAACCAGCCTGACAGTGGCGATTTATGCCCCGTCCTATCTACTGCTGGTTTTCTACCGAGTTCTAGCCGGTGTCGGCTTCAGCTTCTACTTCACCGCGGGAAGCTCCCTTCTTTCCGACCACTTTCCTCCTGCTGAGCGGGGCCTGGCCTACGGGATCCATTCCATCGGCGCGTCCGTGGGCCGGGTCTATGGCTCTGCCTTCTTCGGC
>JAZFTZ010000127.1:0-3739 GCA_036446955.1 Thermodesulfobacteriota bacterium | reverse complement strand
TTTACCCCCCAAGAGTTTCTGAATCAGATTTAAGACTGCCTGCTGGAAGCCAAATGGCTCTTCCACCCATCCTGACCTTTCCCCGGCCATCCTTACTAGGGCCCTGCTTGACAATAACTATTTAGTTCTTATGTTTATTCTGTGAAGGAAATAATCTTTCCAAGGAGGTGAACCGAGATGATAACTACACCGTGGAGACCCTTTAGGGAGTTCGGCCTGATGCCGGATAGGATGAGCCGGCTGTTTGATGAATTCTTGAGCCGGGTGGGCCAAAGGTTTCCTGAGATCGATTCTCTGCGCAGCGGCTGGACACCGCCGGTGGATATCTTCGAGATCGACAAGGAGATAGTGGTGAAGGTAGACTTGCCGGGTATGATCAAGGATGAAATAGCTCTGGAGTTGAAAGAGAACAGCCTCACCATCCGGGGGGAGAGGAAACTTCCCGAAGGCACGTCCCGGGAGAACTATCTGCAGATGGAGCGGGCGTACGGTAAGTTCGAGCGCACAATTATCCTGGACAAGGATGTCGACCCTGAAAAGGCGAACGCCCGGCTGGAACATGGCATACTAGAGATCATCCTGCCCAAGACCGAACGGGCGATAAGAAGGCATATAACCATCGGCTAAGGGTAAGTCAGCAAGATCAGATATTCAAGGATTAATGGGGAAGTGCCCATACAGCGGGCCTTCCCTAACTTTTTATTGCCAGAAGTCTATGTCTTCGGCCGCGGACATGTGCTTTACCGAACAAAACTTACCGCACATGGTGCACACCTGGGCGTCCGTTGGCGGGCTGGAGGCTCGATAGGCGCGTGCCTTCTCCGGATCCAGGGCAAGGGAAAACATACCCTCCCAGTTTAGCTCCTTGCGATAAGTGGACAGCTTCTTATCTCGTTCCCAGGCCCCTTTGATGCCTTTGGCGATGTCGGCCGCATGCCCGGCTATCTTGGTGGCAATAACCCCTTCTCTAACGTCCTCTAAGCTGGGAAGCTTCAGGTGTTCCGCCGGGGTAACGTAGCAAAGAAAATCGGCCCCGGCCCGGGCGGCGATAGCTCCACCGATGGCCGCGGTTATATGGTCGTACCCGGGCGCGATATCTGTCACCAGCGGCCCCAATACGTAAAATGGGGCTCCATGGCACAGTCGCTTTTCCAACAACACATTGGATTCAATCTGGTTCAGGGGAACGTGTCCTGGCCCCTCGATCATTACCTGGACGCCAACATCCCAAGCCCTTTGAGTAAGCTCGCCTAAAAGGAGAAGTTCGTGGATCTGGCCCCGATCAGTGGCATCAGCCAGGCATCCGGGCCTAAGGCCATCCCCCAGGCTGAGCACGGCATCGTATCGCTTAGCCACCTCCAACAGGCGGTCGAATCCCTCATAGAGGGGGTTCTCCCTCTTGTTGTATAGCATCCACTCAACGGTAAATGCCCCTCCCCGGCTGACGATATCCATGATCCGGCCTTCTCGGCGAAGACAAGAGACCGATTCCCGGGTAACGCCGCAATGCACGGTGATAAAATCTATGCCCTCAGAAAGTTGCTTATCTATAGTGGCAAAAAGCTCATCGACTGACATCTGGCCGATGTCCTCGCCCCGGTCAAAGGTATCAATGGCGGCTTGATAGATGGGTACGGTCCCCACCGGCACTGGTGATTCTTTCAGAACGGCGGCCCTTATATGGTCGATGTCGCCGCCGATTCTCAGATCCATTATGGTATATCCGCCACAGGCGATCGCGACCCTGAGCTATTCTAATTCGCCGTCCAAATCCATCTGATCCCCGGAGGTGCCAATATTAGCGTTAATCTTGGTGGTAAGGCCTGTGCCCAAGGCTAGTGGATGGCCGTGATGCCGGTTTCGGTTCTTCAGGATAATCACCCTGCCAGAGGCTAGTCTCTCCCGGATGGTCTCAGGAGCGAGCCCTTCTTGCTTGGCCACCTGTTTCATCTCCTCGGTTATGGCACCTGCCCTGGCGCTCTCTAACTGGGTCATCCTTTACTCCTTTATGAAAGTAAGGCCATCTTCTCTCGAAATCTGGCCGCGGCTTTGTAAACGTCGGGCTGGCTCAGAATTCCCGATATCAGGGCTATACCTGCAGGACCGACATCCAAGACTGCGTCCAGATTCTCTCCATTAATGCCGCCAATGGCGTAGACAGGAAGGCTCACGCCATTTATTACCTGAGCCAAAGCTCCTATCCCCTGGGGTGAACCATAAGACAGCTTGAAAGCCGTCGCAAAAACCGGCCCAAACAGTATATAGTCCGCGCCCGCGCGCTCAGCCCGGTTGGCCTCCTCCAGACTGTGGGTGGATACCCCGACCAAACCTGCCTCTCCCAGGAGCTTTCGGGCCTCTTCAGGCGAGTAACTCCTCGAGGTCAGATGAATTCCGTCAGCCTCGAGGACATGGGCCAGATCACCCCGGTCGTTGATGAGGAATCCAGCCTCGCTTTGCTTACATATGGGTCTCAACTTTAATCCTAATTCCATCAGCTGCCGAGCGCTCAAATCCTTTTCCCGGAGCTGAACCGCGTCCACCCCACCGGCCACCGCTTGGGCGATCAACTCCAACAAAGGCCTGCCCCCGGTTGCGTAGCGGTCAGTCACCAGCATCAACTTGAAGTCCGCCTCAGCCTTCATTAATCGATAAGGTCGTTTAACGGGCTGGAGGCGGTGGCGTAAAGCTTTTTCGGGATCCTACCAGCCAAATAAGCCGCCCGCCCAGCGGCCATAGCCAGGCCCATGGCTTCGGCCATAAGCACAGGGTCCTTGGCCCCGGCAATGCCCGAATTCATGAGCACGCCAGCGCACCCCAGTTCCATCGCCCTGGATGCGTCCGATGCTGTCCCCACCCCAGCATCGACTATCACCGGCACAGCCGCGTTCTCCAAGATTATCCTCAAATTATAGGGGTTGCGAATTCCCAGGCCCGACCCGATAGGTGCCGCCAACGGCATGACCGCGGCACAACCTATATCCTCCAGCCGCTTAGCTATTACCGGATCGTCATTGGTATAAGGAAGAACAGTAAACCCCTCCTTGACCAGTATCTTAGCCGCCTCAATCAAACCAGCGGTATCGGGAAATAGCGTATTCTCATCTCCAATCACCTCCAATTTGACCATGTCCGACATACCCGCGGCTCTGGCCAACCTGGCGGTGCGCACTGCCTCCTCCACTGTGTAACAGCCAGCGGTGTTGGGCAGCAGGCGGTACCGCTTGAGGTCGATATAATCCAAGAGCGACTCCCCGCTTGTCCGGTCCAGATTGATACGTCTCACCGCCACCGTGACCATCTCTGTACCGGAACGCTCCAAGGCCAGTTGCATCTGTTCATAGGAGGCGTATTTCCCTGTTCCCAGGATTAAGCGAGATTTTAACTCATGGTCACCTATCTTTAAAGGTTGGTCGTTCATCATAAATCGTCGTCTCCCAACTATTGTGCGCCTAGCGGCCAACAGACTTATCCCCCGCCCACTAGTTGAACCACCTCGATCTTGTCTCCCTCCTTCAACGAAACCTCACCCCAACGGGCTCGAGGAATTACATCCTGGTTGAACTCTACAGCTATCCAATCCCGGTCCAACTTAAGCAGGGATACCAAGTCGCTCAGGGTGGCACCATCGTCTACCAGGTGCTGTTGACCATTCAGCCTTACATTCATCAAACGAAAAAACCCTCTCCGTTCAGGAGAGGGTTAGCAGTTACTGCTATTTCCTGATTTGGATACGCGTCCC
>JAZFTZ010000126.1:0-3472 GCA_036446955.1 Thermodesulfobacteriota bacterium | reverse complement strand
TGTCCTAAAGCCATTACACTCCCCCAGAGGTTGGGGTTTTGGCGTGATGATGTAAATCTATCATGGACTTAGAAGTCTGTCAATGGAAAAGGGGGTCGGGCTGGGAGGCCAATTTCACCTGGAAATAGATAGCATTGCTTAGGAAGCCGGGTAGGTCAGGGTCACACCCTGACCTAGTATTCATTATCCCGAGCCTTTCTGGTCAAGGCGTGGCCTTGACCTACCCCTCCTTGCATCACGCTTCGATGATCAGGAAAAACGTCATGATTTCACTTGGTTATATTCTATCCATTCCCCGGAAAAAATCAATTGGAATAAGAACGATTTTAACTGGAACTAGGCCGATACAGACTATCCCCCCGACAGATGATTGACAACTGAAATACGGTTCCTAAGCCCTTGCCCCCTTTGATTTGCGCCCTGCGCAAATCAAAGGCTAACTCAAAAAGTTTAGGAGGGGGGCTTAGGGGGCAACCCTTTTCAAAGGGTTCCCCCTAAAACTCGCTAAAACTTACACCTTCTCAAACTTAAGTGCGTCGGCTGAGGTGTCGTGGTCTACTCGGATCTTATCCCCTTCTTTGAACTCACCGGCCAGGACTTTCAAGGCCAGTGGGTCTTGGATAGACCTCTGGATAGTCCTTTTCAGGGGCCTAGCGCCGTAGGTGATATCGTAGCTCCGTTTGGATAGGTATTCTTTGCCTGCCTCGGTCACTTCCAGGGAGATATTTTTTTCCTCGAGCCGTCTCTGGAGGTAACCAAGCTGAATATCGATTATGGCCTTCAGGTGTTCCTGGGTAAGGCTGTGGAAGATGATGATGTCATCCACCCGGTTGAGAAACTCGGGTTTGAAGGTCGCTTTCAGACTCTCCAACACCCTTTTTTCCACCTCTTCATATTTGCGTTGAGCAAGCTCCTGGAACCAGTGGCTGCCCACGTTGGAGGTCATGATGATGACGGTGTTCTTAAAGTCCACCGTGCGACCGTGTCCATCGGTCAAGCGGCCATCGTCCAAAATCTGTAACAGGATGTTGAAGACATCCCGGTGGGCCTTCTCCACCTCATCGAAAAGGACTACAGAGTAAGGACGCCTTCTTACCGCCTCGGTAAGCTGGCCGCCCTCCTCGTATCCTACGTAACCCGGGGGTGCACCGATTAAGCGGGCCGCAGTGTGTTTTTCCATATACTCAGACATATCTAACCTGACCATGGCCCCTTCATCGTCGAAAAGCAACTCCGACAGGGCCCGGGCCAGTTCGGTTTTTCCCACGCCGGTGGGGCCAAGGAAGATGAACGAGCCGATGGGCCTATCGGGGTCGGCTATACCGGAGCGGGAGCGGCGCACGGAATTGGAGACCGCGGCTATAGCCTCCTCCTGACCGACCACCCTTTTACTCAGCCTTTCCTCCATCTTGATGAGTTTTTCCACCTCTCCAGCCATCAACCTGGAGACCGGGATGCCGGTCCAGTTAGCCACCACCTCAGCTATGTCTTCAGCATCCACCTCCTCCTTGAGCATCTTCTTATCCTGCTGAAGCTTTTCCAGCTTTTCGTTCTCACCGGCCAAATCCTTTTCAAGCTGAGGCAGCACGCCGTACTTCAACTGTGCCGCTCGTTCCAAGTCACCTGTCCGCTCGGCCCGCAGGGCCTCATGCTTCTCCTGTTCAATCTTTTCCTTTACGGACCTGATCTTCTTTATGTATTCCTTCTCCAACTGCCAGTGGGCCTTCATCTGGTCGCTCTGACTTTTAAGCTCAGCCAGCTCCTGTTCTATCCGGGCCAGGCGCTCTTTGGAAGCAGGGTCAGTCTCTTTCTTCAAGGCCTCCTTTTCTATGGTCAGCTGAACGATCTTGCGCTCCACCTCGTCGATCTCCACCGGTAAGGAATCTATCTCGATCCTCAGCCGGGAACCGGCTTCGTCCATCAGGTCCACCGCCTTGTCAGGCAGAAACCGGTCAGCGATATAACGGTTGGAAAGGGTGGCCGCGGCAACAATAGCCGAGTCCTTTATCCTTACCCCATGGTGAATCTCGTAGCGTTCTTTAAGGCCGCGAAGAATGGCTATGGTATCATCGACCGTGGGCTGGTTCACCAATACCGGTTGGAAGCGGCGTTCCAGGGCCTTGTCTTTCTCGATATGTTTGCGATACTCATCCCGGGTGGTAGCTCCGATACAGTGCAGCTCCCCCCGGGCCAGCGCGGGTTTAAGCATATTGCTGGCATCAATTGCGCCCTCCGCGGCCCCCGCGCCCACTACGGTGTGCAACTCGTCTATGAAAAGGATAACCTCGCCTTGGGCCTCCTCAATCTCCCTTAATACCGCTTTCAGCCTTTCCTCGAATTCTCCTCGAAACTTCGTTCCCGCCACTAATGCGCCCAAATCCAGGGCTAAAAGCCGCTTATTCTTCAACCCTTCCGGAACATCGCCGGCTACAATCCTCTGGGCCAGCCCCTCCACGATGGCAGTCTTGCCCACGCCAGGCTCACCGATAAGTACCGGGTTATTCTTTGTTCGCCGGGACAGGACCTGCATTATCCGCCGTATCTCCTCATCACGGCCGATAACCGGGTCCAGCTTCCCCCTTCGGCTTATCTCAATAAGGTCCCGGCTATAACGCGCCAGGGCCTGATACTTTTCCTCCGGAGTCTGGTCAGTAACCCGCTGAGAACCTCTTATGAAACTAAGAGACTTTAGTATCGCCTCCTTGCCGACACCATGGGAGTTGAGTATGCGGCCGGCGCCATCTTTTAAATCGACCAGGGCGATGAGCAGATGCTCGGTGCTCACATACTCATCCTTCAGTCGGTGCGCCTCGGAAAAGGCACTATCCAAGACCTTCTTCAGGCGAGGGGAGATGTAAGCAGCCTGTTCAACATCCTCATAGACCTTTGGCGCACGCTCCAAAAAGGCGCGCACCTCGTCATGGATGACCTTATTATCTGCCCCAATCTTCTCTATCAAAGGCGAAGCTATCCCGCCTTCCTGGCTAAGCAGGCTGACCAAAAGGTGCTCCGGCTCTATTTGCTGATGGTTAAGGCTCTGGGCCAGACTTTGGGCCTCTTGCAAAGCCCCCTGGGCCTTCAATGTCAGTTTATCCAGTTGCATGCCGGCTAGTTATCCTCCTTCCCTTTGAGCAAGCTGATCTCCTCTTTTATTTATAATTTGAGCATTCGAGCTCCCATTGTCAAGTTTATGAATGAGAAGAAAATATGTGGAGGAAACCCTTTAAAAAGGGTTCTTTAGCAAAATAAAACCTAAAAGCTCCAAGGGGGACGGGGCCGAGGGCCCATTGCGGGGGAAACCTTCTCTGGGGGGAAACCCTTTACAAAGGGTTCCCCCCACAGCTTTTCGCCTTTCAAGGACGGGGGGCTATTATGGCCAGGACCACCAGGTTCTCTTTAGCCTCGAAACCGTGAGGCTGGTTGCTTTTGCTAAGCGCGTAATCTCCAGCCTCAAGATCAATCCGTTCCTCGC
>JAZFTZ010000125.1:0-4107 GCA_036446955.1 Thermodesulfobacteriota bacterium | reverse complement strand
ATCGCGGCTATTCTCTTCATAGATGCCACAAAACCATTCAAGCATTGTTACCACATCAACCTTACCCTGTCCAGCCAAAAACCGGTCACCCGCGGGCCCCTCTGTGGGGAGAACCTTCTCTGGGGAAAACCCTTTAAAAAGGGTTCTTCCCCAGACCCCTTTCCTAAATTTTGAGTTAGGTTTTGATCGGCGCTCTCGCGCCGAACAAAACCCAGCCCTAAGTTTTGGAGGGGGGCGTGGGGGGTAACCCTTTACAAAGGGTGCCCCCCACAGAATGGTTTCCCTCAGAGAATGCCCGCAATCGCTTCAGGCAGCTGGCGGCTTGCTTGATTTCCTGCTTGTTTATCGATTTTCGCCCGTATCGGGCCTCAACGAATTTTTGCGATATAAACCAGATATCCTCCCGCCCTCCCTCCATCGCCGCGGCCGCGCTATCGGCAAACTCATACACGGTCATCCAGCGGCCATACTTTAAGCCCCGCTTATCCATAAGCTGCAAGAATCTCACATATAACCGGGCGATGGGGCTCTCTCCTCGCCAAACCCGCGGCTTTCTTATCCTTTGTTCCAGCCTCGCCCCGCTCTGGCCCTGATGTCCAAGTTCAGCAAAAATGTCAGCCAGAAACGTGGCGATAAGACCGGGAAGCTCAATTAGCCAAAGCAGCAGTTTTTTCGCCATCGGAAGCAAAAGATGACCTTCCCGCCGGAGGGAGGAAAGCAATTCCGGCTTCACCATCGCCCGGGGCCGTCCAAGCCGCCCCCGGCGGCAGGCAAGATAAACCAGGAAGGCAAAGAAGAATAGAAATATGAGTATAGCCAGCAGGGTAATATAATTCGACAGATCGATAAAAGGCAAAGACTTGCCCGGCTCGGTTTCGAAACCCCTTCGCTTCAGCATTCCCTGGAGAGCCTCTGGCCCCCCCAGGCTATCCAAGAATCTAAACAGCCTGCCCACCCAGTATGTGATATATTCGCCCAAACCCTTAAGAGATAATGGCCAGTGCACCACCGGCAACAGAAAAGCCAGCAGGGAAAAGGGTAAGACCACGGCAGCCAGGGCCCCATTCCAGCAAGCAGAGATGCGTCGCGGTGGTCTGATCCTCTCTCTGAGCCAGCCCACCCTCAGTTTAAGGTAATGGGCACGGCTGGCCAGCAGCAGGCCCAGAACTAGATAGACCATCCCGTAAGCTATAGCCTGCTCCAGTGCCTGAAACTCGCCGGCGATATAACGCTCTCCAACCCGCCAGTAGAGCGCCAGGGTAACGGCCAGGAGCATAGCACCTTTGATGAACCGACCCACAATACGGCGGTATAAGAATAGATTGCCCACAAACTGGGCCCGCTTAAATTGCCGGCTAAAGTCCTCCTGTTCCGGCTTCGATCTATCCCCTGGACCCGGGAGAAGCTCCAGGGCGAAGAAATCGGCCACATAAAGATTAATCAACCGCCAGGACAAATAAAGGACAGCCAGGTTCAACAAATAGACCGGATTGAAGATTAAGGCTTCCAGCAGGGCTTCCAGAAAATGAATTATCCCGGGTTGGTCCTGGGAGATAATGAAGCCTCCCCGGTGAAGGATCACCGCCGCTTCCAGAACCAGCCCGATAACCAGCCATTCCCTCAGATGAAACCCCAACCGATAATAGCGAAACGAATGCGAGTAGCGGGCAGTGATACAGGCCTCAAGCGAGATTAGAAAGATGATGGCCGGGTGAGCAGCAAACAGGGGGAAGGCAGGGACAAACGAGGTCGCCATTCTGGCAAACGCACCGATAAGGCTGACCCCGGTAAATATGATAAGAAAAGGATGGAAGAGCTCTCTCTCCCAACTGATAGCCGTGCTCTGTGGAGAAACTTCCTTCATGTCATCGCCTTGAAAGTTACTCCAGTGCCTGCAGGTCCTCTTCCTCTCTCACCCGGTATATCTTTATGCCTTTGCTTTGCCACCTCCCCCGTAATTGATGCAGTTGATCGGAGCTGATTTGCACCAAGAAAAGGGTAATATTGTACCCCGTCCGGCAAAGCTCAAGCAGTCTTAAAAACAACAGATCGCTGGGCCCGGAACTTATGAAGATCAGTGCCGTGCCCCAGGGCAAACGAAAACTTTGCGATTCCAGCCAGCGGCCGGTCAAGAACTCGATGAACCCCGGCTCGTCAACCGCCTCCAGCCGGGCCAGGACCATCAGTATCTGGCGAAGATGGGAATCACCCTTGTTAAGCGAGATGGAAATCCCTTCACTCCTTTTCCCTGCTTTGGGCGAGTCGATGCCGCCGTTACAGGTCAAGCCCACCTCCTGCCTGAGCCCGGTTATGTGGCTGGCCACCGACGCAGCCACCACGATAGCCCGCTCCAAGTCATCGTCATATGGCCGTTGATAATCCAATGAAGCTAGATTAAGAAAGATCATGGTGCCCAGGGATATGCTGGGCAGATAAAGATTGACGTGCAACTTACCCGTCCTGGCAGTTACCTTCCAATTGATCTTATTGTAGCTGTCCCCGATCCGGTACTCGCGCAATCCCGCCCGACGAGATGGGTCTTCAAAGACCCTGATATTGGTGCGCACCGTTCCGAAGGGCTGCCTGGAGGCGATGCTCAATTCTCTTAGCGGGACGATCTTTGGATAGACGGTAACGTACTGCGGGGCCGCTTGGGTCAGCCGCCAGGGATAGATTCCGAAAAGGTCAGTCGATCTTGCCTCCCAGGGGCCAAGAGAATAGTAACCCCGCCGACTGGCTACCAGCCGGTAGGGCAAGCGGGCGCTGCTCTTGCCAGGCAGGTGGATCAGGTCGCGAAAAGTACTCCGCTGGTAAAGGCGAACGGGGATAAGATCGTAGATATATAGCCAGGGAAGGGGGAAAGGGCTTCGGTTTTCAATTACCAGCTCGGCCTCAAACTCCTCGCCAAAGAAAAGCTCCTGGCAAGCTAACTGCCGGGATATGGAAAGGCGTTCACGGTTGCTCCTGGTCCAAAGATAGGAGATACCCCAGATAGCGCCGGCAAAATAGAGATAAAAAAAGATAATCTTTACCGGGAAAAAGAAGGAAAGAGCTAAGCTGAGAAAAAAAATGACGACCATGAACCAGCTCAGGTCCTCAGCGGAACCGGCAGGCGATTGAGGATATCCTGCAGGATAGTCAGGTCAGTACGGCCCCGCAACCGGCTCTCCGGCTTTAATATCAATCGGTGACCCAGGGTGAATGGGAGCAACTCCTTGACGTCATCAGGGATTACATAGTCCCGGCCTCGAATCCCGGCCAGGGCCTGGCAAGCCTTGAATAGGGCCAGGGAGCCCCGGGGGCTTGCCCCCAGCCCGACCTCTGAATGATCTCTGGTAGTCTGCACCAAGCGCACCATATACTGGCGCACCGATTCCTCAACATAGGTCTCTTTTACTCCGTCCTGAAACTGGATAAGTTCGGGCAGCTGGGCCACTTGCTCAAGCTCGTCTATGGGATGTCGCCTCTGCAAATTGACTAACATAACCTCTTCCTGGCCCATATCAGGGTATCCCAAGGTCAGCCGCATGAAGAAGCGATCCAGCTGGGCCTCGGGCAATGGGAAAGTCCCCTCGTATTCGATGGAATTCTGAGTAGCCATAATTAAGAAGGGTCGAGGCAATATGTGGGGCAGACCATCCACAGTGACCTGACGCTCGCCCATGCACTCAAGTAAGCTGGATTGGGTGCGGGGAGTAGCTCGGTTAATCTCATCAGCCAGCAGGATATTGGTAAATACCGGGCCGGGCAAGAATTCGAACTCCTGGCTCTTCTGGTTGTAAACCGAGACCCCGGTAACATCAGAGGGGAGAAGGTCAGGGGTAAATTGTATCCTCTTGAAACTGCCCCCCAGGGAGACGGCCAGCGCCCGGGCCAGCATGGTCTTGCCCACACCAGGGACATCCTCGATTAAGATGTGACCCTCACACAACAGGGCCACCAGCGCCAGCTCAACCACCGGCCGCTTGCCCACGATCACCTTCTCTACGTTGTTTATCACTCGCTCGGCGAATTCGGTTAATTCTTTCAAGTTGCCCTCGGCAAGCAGAAGTAACAGAAAAAATATATCACAATAAGAAAAAAACCTATACCTCCCCAGGAAACGGG
>JAZFTZ010000124.1:0-6556 GCA_036446955.1 Thermodesulfobacteriota bacterium | reverse complement strand
TTGCCTAGCTGGCGTATTCAGCGCCGGCTCGATGGCCCGAGCGGGCTAAATGGGTGTTAAAATTTACGGGTAAACCTCTCTGTGGGTAAAACCCTTTGAAAAGGGTTTTCCCCACACCCCTTTCCCAAACTTGGGACTAGGTTTGGATCGGCGCGATAGCGCCTCTCCAAACAAACTAGCTCGGGGTTAGGGGGGTTCCAGGGGGAGGGGCCCCCGTCCCCCTGGGAAAGGTTTTCCACTACTCCAGGGAGATGCCGTAACTTTCCCAATTAGCCTCAACCTTTTCCCAAGCCTCCCTTTTGGGCTGGCATTCCCGAGAGTAAGGCCGGTGCACCGGCTTGGTGGCATCCAATACCAGCTTAGGGGTTCGGCAGGCCAAAGAGTCGCGCTCCTCCGGGGGCAAAGAGGGGTCCAGGGCATTGCCGGGCATACCCTCCAAAATCATCACATCCTCGCTCGGCCTAAACCTGGTTCCCAGGGCCCATTCCACGTCCGTCCAGTTGTCCGGGTCCAGGTCATCATCCAGCAATATGATGGTCTTTATCCATTTACCCGAAGGTGTGCCGAAGATGGCGCTGGCGATGGCCCGCTGCTGGCCCGAGAACTCCTTTTTCACCGAGGCAACGGCCAAAAACATGGCGCTGCCCACGCAGATCCTCAGCTTTCTTAACCCCAACGGCTTGACCCGGCGCAACACCTCCGCCTCATGGGCCAATATCTGAGTTACCGAATCGCAGTTTGGCGGCCGGCCCTGGTAGCAGGCCTGGTAAATAGGATCGTTCCGGTGGGTTATGGCTTTGATAGTTATAACCGGGCGCACCATCCTCTCGCCGTAATAGCCGGTGAATTCACCGAACGGCCCTTCCAGCTTGGTATCACCAGGCCTGATCTCGCCTTCCAGGACGATCTCAGCCGTGGCCGGCACCTCCAGGGGAATGGTCACGCAGTTGACCATATCAACCGGTTCCCTTCGTATCGCTCCCGCCATGGAGATCTCGTCGCAGTAGGGAGGGAAAGGGGCGATAGCGGCTACGGTAACCGCCGGGTCCTGGCCTATGGTTATGGCCACTGGCAGCGGCTGGCCTTGAGGATGGACCTTACTGGCAAACTGGACGATCTGCCGATAGGGGGCCGCGCAAATACCGGTGCTGTTCCTGTCATGTACCATCAGCCTGTAAAGACCGACGTTTCGCTGACCGGTCTCAGGGTCCTTCACGATCGTCGTGCCCTGAGTGATGAAGGGGCCGCCATCGAGCTGGTTCCAGATGGGTATGGGAAGATGGAACAGGTTGACCTTATCTCCCAGCAGCACATTCTCCTGGCACGGGCCCTCTTTTATGAGCCGGGGTGCAATGGGTTTTTCCACACGCGCGGCGAACTGGTCATAAAAATTTTCTCGGTCAGTTTCGGTAGCTATAAAATAGCGCCTCCGGGAATCGAGCAGACCGGCCGCCACCGGAATGGTGGAACCTTTAGGCCGCTCAAAGAATAGGGCCTTGTTGGCATCCACCCCGCCCGCATCAAGAACTTTTCGGCATATGGCCCCCATCTCATATTGAGGGTCCACCTCCACCTTTACATGGACGATCTCGCCCATCTTTTCCAAAACCGCGATGAATTCCCTAAGATCAGCAAATGGCATGGCTCATCCTCCCAATATCTGCTCCACTCTTTTTTTCCACCGAACCAGGTGGGGGCATCTCGCCACCGCCTCGCCTTCAGGGAAGGCTGATGTCCTCCATATCTGGGCTGAGACCGCGATATCAGCCAGGGTGAAGCGGCCAGCCACCAACCATTCTTGAGCCGATAAGATGGCATCCAAGGTATCAAGACAGGTACCAAGCTGGCCAATGAATTTCTTCCTCTCCTCATTCGACAGCTCTCGCTTCTTCTGGTGCGACAAGGCCAATGGCTTCACCGGGCGATTCAATACCTCGTCGGCCCAGTCTTCCACTAACAGGGTTAGACCTTTAAGGCCCGGCTCCTTGGGATAGACCGGTTTATCAGGATAATTCTCCTCCAGGTATTGAGCAATGTTAGTGGAATCAACGATGACCACTCCCTCCTCCACCAATACCGGCACCATTCCCCGGCCCGAAATCCTCACCAACTCCTCCTTTTTTTCTCCCGAGGAGGCATCGATGCCCTCGTACTTCAACCCCTTATAAGCCAGTACACGCCTGATCTTCTCGGAGAAGGAAGACCCCTTAAACTGGTATAATTTCATAGCTGTCACCTCCTGTTTTGCCTGGATAAGACCTGGACAGGGAAATCGCTCGATTAAGACTGTTCTTAGCTTTAGGCCCAAACTACCAGAAAAGCTGAGGTCCGGCAACAACTTTTGCGATCAACGCGCGGGGACCTTATCTGAGGGATAACCCTTTTTAGAGGGTTACCCCCGCACAAAGGCCCACGGCCCCGTCCCCCTGGAAAGATCACAGCAAATTAGCTTGCAAATCGCGTTGGCCAGAGGTTAAAATGGCCGAAATCTCGCCTGATGGTGGCAATAAACTGGGGAACCAGATAGAGATGAGACAAAATCAGCAGGGAAAGAGGCTATTCTATGGCTGGTATATACTGGCTGGCTGTTTTACCGCGCTGTTTGTGACCTTCGGGTCCAGATTTACCTTCGGTCTCTTCTTTAAAGATATTCTGCAGGAATTCAGCATTTCCCGGGCCGAGCTTTCCCTGGCCGTCTCCATAAGCACCATAGTATACGGCCTGACCCAGCCTTTGGTTGGTAATCTCCTCGACCGGTACGGCCCTCGAGCGGTATTTGGCTTATCCGGAGCCGTACTGGCCCTGGGCCTGGTGGGGATGGGTCTGGCCACGGCGACTTGGCAACTGTACATCATATACGGGCTGGTGATGGGGGTGGGCTTCGGAGGTCTGGCCTTCGTTACCGTCTCGGCTACCATCTCCCGCTGGTTCGTGCGTCGAAAGGGGATGGCGATCGGGATAGCCACCTCAGGCGCTTCTGTCGGCCAGTTTGTCTTGGTCCCGCTGGCGGCCCTCGTCCTGCTTCAATACGGCTGGCGGGTGGCGCAGATATCCATCGGTATCCTGGTATTCGTGGTCATCATCCCGCTATCCCTATGGGTCATTAAGAAGAGCCCGGCCATGGTGGGTTGCGGCCCGGATGGCGGCCCCTTGGAGGGAGAAGGGATGGGCTCCTCAGGGAATGAGCCAAGGCCTCAAATACCTTCTCAAAGGCCGTTATTAGCCTTTCGCACCCGGGCCTTCTGGAAACTATCGGGTACTTTCTTCGTCTGCGGATTCACCTCCTTACTGGTAAGCACTCACTTAGCGGCTTATGTCACCGATCTGGGATACTCCCAGGTAAACGCGGCCTTTGCCCTGGCCTTGCTGGGGGGAGTTAATTTCCTAGGGGTTATAGGCATAGGGAGTATCTCAGACAAGATAGGCCGGCGCCTGCCCTTATCCGCGGTCTACTTTGTCCGGGGACTCTCCTTTTTGTTGCTGCTAAACGCGGAGAATATAATCTTTCTTTATCTCTTTGTGCTGGTTTTCGGATTGAGCTGGATGGCCACTGTTCCCCTTACCTCGGCCATGGTGGCGGAGATCTTCGGGCCGGCCTACCTGGGGACCATTTTCGGTGCAGTTAGCTTCGGCCACCAGGTGGGCGGGGCGTTAGGGTCTTTCTTAGCTGGCTTCCTCTTTGATCTGACGGGGAGCTACTTCGCTGCCTTCATGATGGGCCTGGCCCTGTGTATGGCGGCCAGCATCTTTGCCTACCTGCTAAACGAGCGGCCCCTTCAAGAGCGGGTTCAAATTCCAGGAGCGGTTGAGCCTTTACCAACGCGAAGCTTTCCGGTCTAGGAGGTCTGATAGAGACAGGGATGGGAAGGGAAGGGAGGATTTTTTATGGCTGGTATATACTGGCCGCGGCCTTTCTCGCCCTGGCGGTAGGCTTCGGGGTAAGGCCATCCTTCGGACTTTTTTTCAAGGCCATTGCCGACGATTTCGGCCTTTCCCGGGCCAGCTTGGGGCTGGTCGTCTCCATTAACATGTTAACTTACGGGCTGGTACAGCCCTTCATGGGTCAAATACTGGATAGATATGGCCCCAAGCTGGTAATCGGGGTCTCGGCTATCGCCTTGGCCGGTGGCTTTATGCTCATTGGAATAGCCCGGGCGGCCTGGCAACTTTACCTCGTGTATGGCATCCTTCTGGGAGCTGCCTTCGGCGGGCTCGGTTTCACCACTATCCCGGCTATGGTCTCTCGCTGGTTCGTAAAGAAGCGGGGATTGGCTCTGGGGATTGCCATTTCCGGCGCCTCGGTGGGTCAGTTTGCCCTGGTGCCGGTTGCCGCGTTCTTTTTTCTAAAGTATGGCTGGAGGTCCACCAATCTGTTGCTGGGCTTTTTGGTTCTGGTCACTAGCTTTCCTTTAGCGTTGTGGGTAATGAAGAAAGACCCTTCCGAGGTTGGTTGTGGGCCGGATGGTGACCCGCTGAGAGAGGGGAAGGCATCAAAGGAGGGAATGGCCCAGGAGAGGCTTATAACCAGCACCTCCCCCGGCCAGGCGTTTCAAACCCGTCCCTTCTGGCATCTGGCCGGGGCCTTCTTCGTGTGCGGGTTCAGCTCGTTCCTTATTGTTACCCATTTGGCCGCGCACATCACTGATGTGGGCCATTCCGACGTAGTCGCGGCCACGGTATTAGCCGTGACCGGGGGTGTGAATTTCTTTGGCATACTGTTAATGGGTGCCGCCTCAGACCGGATGGGCCGGCGGTTTCCTCTGGCGGCCACTTATTTCATTCGGGGTCTTTCCTTCCTGCTTCTTTTGACCAGCGACTCGGTTAGCGCCTTTTATATTTTCGCGGTGGTCTTTGGCTTCAGCAACCTGGCCACCGTGCCGGTAACCTCGGCCCTGGTGGGCGATACCTTTGGGCCGGCCCATCTAGGCACCATCCTGGGAGTAGTGAGCCTCAGCCACCAGCTGGGCGCGGCCCTGGGCGCGTTTTTGGGCGGGATGGTCTTTGACTATACCGGCTCTTATTCCTACGCCTTTATCATGGCCTTCCTGCTATTGATGGTGGCCAGCCTGTTAAGTATCACTATGGAGGAGCGCTCCCGGGCGGAACTGCTCCTTCCGGCCCAACCCGCGGCCGTGCCCGCGTCCAACCCGGAGGTCAGATGAGCCGCTTGTTAGTTCTTGCCTTCGCGCTAGCCTGGCTGTTCAGCGGCAGTGCGCTGGCCAATGGCCTTCCAGGCGCAGAGCAGCTAGGCAGAAAGTTGTCCTCAGGCTCCTACCTGGTCATCCTTATTGCTGCCGCCTTTGTGGTGGGCACCAGCCTGTGGGTCCTTATAGACGCCAAACGCCGGGGCGTGGGTCTTAAGACCATCGACGGCCTTAAGACGCTGGGCCCCTGGGGCTGGTTCGCGGCCAGCTTGGGCGTCTGGCCTTTAGCCTTTCCCCTTTACCTGTGGAGCAGGAAAAAACAAAAGTAACCGCTGGAGAGAGCGGGAATGAATCCCGCCCGGCCAAAATAAACAATGCCGGGGATAACCCCCCGTGCTTCTGGGAAAAACCTTCTCTGCGGGGGGACCCCTTTAAAAAGGGTTACCCCCCGAACCCCCTCCTAAATTTTGACCTAGGCCTGGGGCGTCCCGATTAATATCGAGACGACTCCAGGCCTAGCATAAAGTTTGGGAAAGGGGTCTGGGGAAGAACCTTTTTTAAAAGGTTCTTCCCCAGAAAAAGGTTTTCTTCATAGATAGCCGGGGCTTATCTGCGGACAAAAAGAAAAGGAGGGAGAGGAATGATCCTCTCCCTCCTTTCGGCCAGTAAAGCAGGTGTTAGCTAGAACCTGAAGATGGCGGAGACGAACCCGTTCCAGACGTTATCAGCATCCCTCGTCCTAGAGCCGTCCCAGAAATCCAGGGCATCGCCGGAAAACATGAACGCGGTGCCCGCGTTGACGGACAGGTTGCGGTTCAGCTTGTACGCCAGCCAGACATCGAATGCCTCGCCTATGTGGGTGGAGTCGCCTCCCCTGGTGCCATCGGTCTGGATGCTTCTCTGACTCCTGACATGGGTGTAAGCGAAGGAGAGTAGCGCCTTCTTGGTCGCTTTCCAATCCCAGCGCAGCATGGCCAGGAACCAGCCCGCATTGGTGTCATTGTTAGGCCCGCCAAAGGTGCTGATCTCCAAATCCAGGCTGGGGTGCTGGAACGAGCTGGACACTATCTGGGTTATCCGGCTCCCATTAGCGAAGAAGGTAGCTATGGAGTTGAAGGCGTGGATGTCCTGGCCTGCGAGCGTCCGGGGGTCATCGCCGCCACGGTACAGGAGCACGAGGCTGTAGGTGTGCGGGCCTCTGACGATGCTAAAGGCGCCATCTGCCGACACGGCGGAGATGTCTCGGTCCGGGGTGGGAGCCATGAAATCACGCTCTCCGGTTAACCAGGCGAAATTCAGGTGGGTGTACCAACCCTTGGTCTTGTACCTGGCATTGAAGCCATAATAGAGATTCTCTCGGTCCTCGGTGCCAATCTGATTGCGGAAGACGCCCCACCAGTAAGGCCGGATAA
>JAZFTZ010000123.1:0-10680 GCA_036446955.1 Thermodesulfobacteriota bacterium | reverse complement strand
CAATGCCTCCCGAACCGGTGCCGGAGACGTGCCCGATGTCATAGTTAGCGCTGAGGATGACCAGGTCGACGTTGGTCTGGTTCTCGCCCAACATAGCGGTGCATCACCCCGAACTTTATCATGATATCTCTGACATTCCTCAGTCCTTGCTTGCTTAGCTGACCATCTCGGCTGAATCTGAGGCTGTCGAACATCAATGAGGCGGCCTGGTCGGAGTAGCCGTTCATTATCTTCATCTGGCTGATGGCCCACTGCCTGTTTTTGAGCGTATAGTTCACTCCCTGGAACACGGTTTTCACCATCTTGCCAACGGTATCCGGCTTCCCCTCGACAAAATCTTTGCGGGCCGCGACTATCATGTCCACCCAGTCGCTGGGGAGATAATCAGCCGTGTTCAGCAATTCTCTGGCTTGGCCGCTGGCCTTGAGCTTGACCAGTATGGCCAGGGGTTGGACCGCGCCGTCTATCGCTTTTGACCTCAGTCCGGCTACCACTGCCCGCAGGCCCCCAACTGAGACGACCTTTATCTTTCCCTCCAGCCCCAGGGCCTTGGTGATAATTTGCATATAGACGTGCTCCATGCCGCCGTACTTGGCTACACCGATCTTGGTGCCGCTTAAGTCCTTGGGTTTTTTTATTCGGCTATCGGAGCGCACCCATATATAGAAGGGCTCTTTAGGATAGAGGTTGGCAACGATGACCGTCGGTACACCCGCGGCCGCCGCCTTGATGGCCGTGACCGCGCCGGTGAGGCCGATGTTCAGGGCCCCGGCCGCCATGGCCCTCATCATGGCGCCGCCGCCCTTGGTGGAGACCCATTCCACCTCAAGGCCGTTCTTCTGCCACAGAGCCTCTTTCTCAGCCGCGAGAACGGGCAGGTAGAAAACCGCGTAGATCTTCACCGAGGTGGCGAATTTCAGCTTCTGGGCCAGGCCGGCTTGCGGCCAGAGCTAGGAAACGGCCAGGGCCAATACGAAAAGCCAGCTAACCAGACCGCGATGAATTGAAACTCCTCTGTCAGCCATGGTAATACCTCCGTTTCTTGTTTAAAGTTAGGCCTTATCGGCAATGGCGCCGATGCTCTCCAATGTAGCCTTGATCCGCTGTTGGGCCAACTTCTCACCGGTCGCGAAATGGTCGCCTTTGAGAGCCAGCTCGGCCTCCGCTTCATTTTCCGGCGTCCAGAAGCCCAGGTTGTACCCATGCCAGGGAACCCGAGGCTTAAGCTCGGGCAAACCCTCTTCCTCCCAGATTCGCCGCGCCCTCTCCATGAACTCTTTTTGCGGCAGAGCCACCGGGGTGTAGGCATGCTTTCGGGTGGCGTCAATCAACAACGACCCTCTACCGCTGGGCTCGGTAAAGGTTGACCCGGTCCGGGACAACTCCCCTGGCGGAGTGGCGGAAAAATCCAGGGAAGAGGCCTTGCCAGTGGTGATGTGGGTATCAATTCCCGGCCGCATACGGTAGCTTAACGCCCAGATGACCGATTCTGAATCTCGGGCATCTATATCCTCGTCCACGGCAATGAATATCTTACCCATGGCGGGGTCAAAAGCATTTATGGCGAATAAGGCCTGCCAGGTTTGAGCCGGGTGATCCTTCTTCATCTTTATCACGCCGAAATTCCAACACCCACTAATCTCATACAGGGCCACGTCCAGCACGGTGGGTATGTTACAGTCGTACTTCAAAAATTTATATAGCATCGGCTCCCAGGCCATCTGTTTCAGTTTACTGCTCTCTGAGGGGCAGAACTGGCTTATAAACGAGGTATAAATCGGTTGCTGCCGATGGGTTATGCAGGTGATATCCATGTAACAATTCATGAGCATGTTGCCCATGTACCCGGTAAATTCGCCAAAGGGAGCTTCCCTCTCCAGGTATTCGGTGGGTATCTTTCCCTCCAGCACAATCTCCGCGGTGGCCGGCACCTCGATATCAACCGTCTTACACTTCACCAGCTCGATGGGCGCGCCAGCAATGCCTCCCGAGACCGCGTACTCGTCAACGCCGTAAGGCACCTTTGATACCGCGGAATAGGAGATGCAAGGTGTGGCGCCGATGACCGCGGCGGCTTCCAGGGGGATGCCCTTTTCCAAGCATTTCTTCCAATGAGCCGAGATATGTTGGGTGGGTAAGACACATACGCCGATTCGAGTTCGGCTTTTCACCATTCCTCTATAGACCCCCATGTTTCGTTGACCGGTGTCGGGGTCCTTGGTGACCCAGCAGGAGGCGGTGGTATAGGGGGCATTGTCGAAACCCGGGGTGGAGATGGGGATGGGAAACTTCTCCAGGCCGCCGCCCTCCTTGGTCAGTTCGTCGCCCGTCATCACCACGTCGTGCACTGGCCCGGAGCTTACCAGGCGGGGCTCAACCGGATGGAGCAGGGCTTTGGTCCATTTCTCAAATATCTGCTCCACGGAGCACATCATGCCCAGTGCGTAGACATCGTCCGACGCGGCGTGCGCGGCTACCAGCACCGGGATATCATAAGTGCGGTTCTTGGCATCGGTCACCTTCTCAAACAGGAAGGCTTTTCTCTTATCTTCCGGCAGGCCTCTAAACTGCCAGCGGACCAAGGGGTGAAGCTCGGTATCCTTGTTTATCGCTCTGGACATCCGCACAAGTTTACCCTTTTCCTCCAGTGTGGACAGGTATTCTCTCAGGTCGCGATAATAATCCATTTGATCTCCTTCCTTGGGATTGCCCCGCAATCCGGCGGGCTGAGGGAAGTCCAGCTTCCCGTGGCTATTGGTCGCTGATTCTGAAGCCGAAGAACTTCTCCCCCATGACCTCTCTGGCTTGGTCCGGGTCTCCTTCAAAGACCAGGCGTCCGTTCCTCATCACACAGACCGCGTGGGCGACATCCATGGCATCCTTGAAGTTCTGCTCCACTAATAGGATAGGTGTGTTAAATTCCTTACTTATGGTGCGTATACTCTGGAATACTCGGTCAACGTAGCGGGGCGCCAATCCACCCGAGGGCTCGTCGATAAGGAAAATCTTCGGAGAAAGCATCAGCGACATGCCGATGGCCAGCATCTGACGCTCCCCGCCGCTCAACACGCCCGCCTTATAGTTGCGGCGGCCATAGAGCGCGGGAAAAAGGTCAAAGACCGTTTCCAGCTTATACCTGGCACTTGAGCTATTGGGACCCCGGTTGCTGGCGGCGACCTCAAGGTTCTCCGTCACCGTCAAACTGCCAAATACTCGCCCTCCCTGAGGGCAATAGGCTATCCCCGCTCTGACGTTCAAATGAGGCGCCCGGTTGGTAATATCCATACCTTGAAATATCACCCGGCCGGCGTCTAGTTTCAGCAGCCCCAAGATGGCCTTCAATAGGGTGGTCTTGCCCGCGCCGTTGTGCCCTATCAACGCGACTATCTGCTCGGGCATGACCTTCAGAGAGACGCCGTGGATGACCCTCTTCTTGGCATAGGAGACTTGAACCTGGTCCACATTCAGAATCACCTGTTAACCTCCGCTGACACCCAGGTAGGCCTCCCAAAGAGCGGGGTTGTTCTTCATCTGCGCCGGGGTGCCTTGGGCGATTATTCTGCCTTCCACCAGCAGGATAATCTTATCGGAGACCATCATCACCACGTCCATGTTATGTTCAACCAACAGGATGGTTCGGCCTTTCTGTTGTATGTCGGCGCGTAGAAGCCCCATGAGTTTGCTTACCTCCTCGGGATGTAGTCCTACGGTAGGCTCATCCATAAGAAGGATCTCAGGCTCCATAGCTAACACCCGGGCCACACTCAAAAACCTCTGCTGGCCGTAGGAGAGGTTTTTTGCCAACTCCCCGGCCTTATCGGCCAGTTCCACGAACTCCAGGATATGCCAGGCGCTCGCTTGATTCTCCTTCTCCTGACGCTTAAGCTTGCCCCAGGGAAACAAAGCGGCCAGGACGCCCTCACCGCTGGGCTGGGTGATTCCCACAAGGACATTCTCCAGCACGGTCATATGGCCGAAGACCCGGGGCTCTTGAAAGGCCCTGCCCAGGCCCAGTCGGGCTATCTTTTGCGCGGCAAGCGTGTCTATCCGGTCGCCTTTGTACCTCACCTGACCGCCAGACGCGGGCAGCAGGCCATTTATCATATTGAAAATGGTGGTCTTGCCCGCGCCATTGGGACCTATCAGGCTGGTGATGGTTTTCCCGACCACCTCGAAGCTGACGTCATCCACCGCCTTCAGGCCGTCGAAATGCTTCGATAAATGCTCCACCGTCAACAGCGACATGCCGATACCCTAAATCTTATATTCCCCTATCAATCCCTGGGGCCGGTATATCAGGAACAAAAGCAGCAGTAGTCCGTAAGTTATTTGCTGGACCGGGCCGGTGATATCACCGGGAAGTTTAAGAAAACGAAGGGCTTCGGGGAAGATCAACAAGACCAATACCCCTAAGACAGAGCCTTTCAGAGAGCCGCTGCCCCCAAAAATCACTATGGTAACGATAAGGATAGATTCTTCCAGGGTAAAGCTGGTCGGGTGCAAAGCGGTGAAATAGTGGGCCAGGAGACTGCCGGCAATAGCGGCTAGCCCGCCTCCAATCGCGAAAATAAGTATCTTAAACCGTACCACGTTCTTGGCCAGCACCAGGGTAGCCACTTCATCCTCGCGGATGGCCTTCAGTACCCGGCCGAAAGGCGAATTCACCAGCCGTTGGGCTAGAAAGTAGACCCCGGCCGCTACCGTGGCCGTCAAGATAAAGTAATCCCGGGGGTTGTTCAGCTCCCAGGAGAAGAAGCTGGCCTTGGCGATGCCGTACAGGCCGAAGTCCCCTCGAGTCATATCCACCCAGTTTAAAAGTACGCTACTTATGACTACCTGAAACCCCAACACGGCCAGGATAAAGTAATCGCCTCCCATTCTCATCGTCACTACGGCTATGGCCACCCCCACCAGCATATATATGGCAACGCCTAAAAGAGTCCCTAAAACGAAGCTCAATCCAAGTTTCATGGTTAACAAGGCCGCGCTGTATGCGCCAATGCCAAAAAAAGCCGCATGCCCGAAGGATAGCAACCCGGTGTAGCCCCAGAGGAGGTTCAGCGAGGTGGCCAGGATCACGTAAATGGAGATGATTATCAGCAGGTGAAACGCGTAATCCACCGCTAGCTCCGTCTAACCGCCAGCTTATCGCCAAACAGGCCTTGGGGCAGAAAGACCAGGAAAATGATGAACACGCCAAAAGCCACCGCCTCTTGCCACTGGGGCGATAGTATCATTACGCTCCAGTTCTGAATAAGCCCCAGAAGCAATGCTGCCAGGGCGGTGCCCAGGAAATGCCCCACGCCTCCTATAATTGTCGCCACCGCAGCAATAAGTACTACGTAGAATCCGTACTCCAGGGTGACTCCTATGTCCAGGCCCACAAACACAGCGGCAATGCCGGCCAGCCCGGACCCCAGTGCCATTATCAGGAGATAGAGCCTCTGAGTATCAATGCCCACGGTGGCAGCAAGCTCGGGATTGTCGGCCATCGCCCTGATGGTCTTGCCTGCCTTGGTCCGGGCAAAGAACAACTGAAGTGCGGAAAAGATCAATGCGCAGGCAACCAGAATCACCAGGTGGAGGTAAGTTATTCGGGCGCCGGCCAATCCCCAACTGGGCAAGGGCGCCTCTCGTATCATTTTCGGCTGAGTGCCAAAGACGAGTGTCATCAGGTTCTGGAGGATGATTAGCAGGGCGAAGGAAGCGATCATAAAGGTAGCCAGGGACGCGCCCCGGCGACGCAAAGGGCGGTAGCCAAGCATCTCTACCAGAACTCCTATGAGAACGGCAGCCACGATTCCCAGGGGAGCAGAGATGACAACCGGAAGATGGGCCAACTTGGTCAGCGCGAAGAAGGCATAGCCCGAGACTATGAATATGCCGCCGTGAGCTATGTGAAAGATCCTCGAGGTGGAATATATTAACGAAAAACCAACCCCCATAAGGGCAAAAATGCCCCCGGCTACGATACCATTAATGGTAAGCTGAAAGAAAAACTCCACCTTTTCTCTGCTGCCCGGCCTTCAGGGGTGGTTGTTAGCGTTTATAGAATTCAAACCTCTTGCCTTTGATCACCTTCATGGTGATAGGCAGATCAGAGAATCCACCATCATCGAAGGACCAGGTGCCGAGCACGCCGTTGAAGTTCTTGAGTCCGGCCAGGGCATTGCGAATCCCCTGAGAGGTGTAGCCGCCTCTTTTAATGGCCTCGGCAATAACATAGGCGGTCTCGTAACCCTGGGCCCCAAAGGTGCCCGGTTCTTCCTTGTAGCGCTGCTTAAACCGCTGCCTGAAATTCTCGTACTTCTTGGGGTTGCTAAGCAGGCTGCCATACAGTAAACCTTCTGCCGCATCTCCCACGGTTTTGAAGAAGACCTCTTCCTCCACCGGATTGGCGGAGTAGGTGGGAACTTTCCAGCCCAGTTCTGCCATTTGCTTTATCAGCAACGCCTCAGGACCCACAAACGAGGCGATTATGAGCGCATCAGGCCGGGCTGCCTTAAGTTTTAACAGGGTGGAGCGGAAATCAGCGCCCCTGGGCATGATCTCTTCAGCTACCACTTTGCCGCCCAGGGATTTAAATTTCTTCTTGACCGCTTCTCCCATTCGCCGGGTGGACTCGTTATTGAAGACTACCAGGCCGGGGCGGCGGGCACCTCGCCGATAGGCAAATTCAGCCACATAGGCAGAGGTCTGGGCAAGGTTTATAGACACGCTAAACGCCCAGCGGCTCTTGTGAATAACGCCGGGATGGGTGACCAACGGAGTTATCCAGACAACTTTCGCCTTGCTGACCACCGGTATGGCCGCCAGGGATACCGAGGTGAACGAACCGAAAATGATGGGCACCTTGTCCACACTGATAAAACGGTGCACCGTGCTGACGGTGAGGGTCGGGTTGGCCTGATCGTCCACCATTATCGCCTCCAAGCGGTGGCCTTTGATCCCTCCCTTGGCATTTATCTCATTCAGTGCCAATTCCGCACCCCGACGGACAGCCACGCCGTAGGCCGCGGCCGGCCCTCCGGTGAAGGCCGCTACCAGCCCGAATTTGTACACCTGTTCGGCGTAAGCATTGAAACTGGGAAGCGCCAACATACTGGCCAAAACAATACCGGTTAATAATCGCCATTTCTTCATAACCGATCCTCCTTAAAAAGCCAACTGACTTCCTGCCCAATCTGACATCCTCCCGCCATAGGTGGTACGACGAGGAGTATTGCCAGCTCGTTTTCATCGGTCAGCCAGGTATCAAGAGCATCTTCCTCATCCAGCTGGTTGCCATCCACCACCACCCTGATCGTTTGGCGTAATCGTCCCTCCTGGTTTAGCACCCGGTTGCGGAACTCCTTGCCGTGTCTCTCGGTCAATGCCCCGATTAAGTCCCGGAGGGTCGTCTCGCGGCTGAGCGAGAGTTCCTCTTCTTTCGTTCCCAGCAAGTTTTGCAGCAGACCAATGAAACGTACTCTCATGATTCCTTGAAAACCTCGACTCGTACGCAAGCATCCAACGCGGTTGATACGGGATCAATCCTAGTCATATCCACCGGTAGCAGGGCGTTGAAATGGGTTCCCTTACCTTTGGCTACCGGCATGCCATCGGCCCAGTGGCCGAACACCCCGCCGATGCCGATCACCTCGGGATGTATGCACTGGCTCACCCGAGCCTCCCCTTTCACCTTACCAGCTGACGACTCCACTCGGATGATGTCGCCATCCTTTATCCCCCTCGCCTCAGCCGCCTGGCTGCTGATCAGGACCTTGGTGGCATAGGGATGGCGGTCGCTGAGGTCACTTAGCCAGGGGTTGCCCGCGGTGTAAGAGAAGGTATGGAAGGGCAATTTGAAATTCACCGCATACAGACCATTCCCCCCCTTGCCATCTTCATGCGCGGGGCAGGGCTTCCAATCGGGGAGGGGCTGATAGTCCGAGGTGTCCCAGGGAATATCCATATTGGTGGTCAACTCTTTGACCGCTTGGCCGGCTCGCTGAAAATACTCAAAATAGAGGTGAATCCGGGGCTTGAGAAACGGTCGGGGATATTTCTCCTCCACCTTTCTCTTGAACTTCATCACCCCATGCTGTTTGAACCACTCCAGCCCGTACTCGGGGCCGAGCATCGACTTTATCCACACTTCGGCCATCTCTTCCCAAGTGTACTTCTTGTCGGGGTCGAGCCGATATGGCTCTTTTAAAAACAGGTAGTGGTTAATCATCATGTTGAAATCGCCCAGAAAGCCCAACCTATCGGCAACCTCCATAAGCACCTCTATGGAGCTGCGCGCCTGGCCCGGGGGATTAACCACCGGCTGCCTGAACTCCCAGTACCACTCGTCGCTCCCCGCCTCTATCCAGCAACAGGGATGATTGGGGAACGGGTCCAGTCTTTCCAGGTAATGGGTGTCCGGCAAGACTATATCGGCAAACTCGGTGGCTTCGTCCAACTCAATGGCAAAGGAAAGGATGAAAGGAATCCGCCGGATCACTTTGGCGGTCGCCTCCGGGTTGCCTTGAGTCATCAATATATTGGTGCGGCAGTGAATCATGGCCTCCAGCTGGTAAGGCAATTTGAACTTTTCCGGATCCAGGGCACTAATCAAGAGCAAGGGACGGCCGTAGGTGGCCAGCGGAATAATCTCCCTCAACTCCATGCTCTCGGGAGCGCGCACCTCGTTGGCGGGGTAGGGCCGAAGCCCGGCCATCACCTGTTCCGGGGCTACCAGGAAGCCATCCGGGCCTTCCTTCGGCTTCCAGGTGGGAGCCACGGCATTGAGCCCCAGTTGCCCGCCGGGAACCCCCACCGCTCCAATCACGATATTGAGTAACTGGATGGCCATGCCGATCAGCATGCCATGCTTATGCGCGATCGACCCGCGCGAATAATCAACCGCCGCGGGACGATGGGGTAGTTCTTGACCGTCGATAATGATCTTGGCGCCGATACGAGCCGCTTCCCCGTATTCCTGAGCCAGCCTTCGGATAGTCTCAGCTGGAATGCTGGTTATATCGGAGACCTTTTCCAGCGGATAATTTCGGACATGCTCCCGCAACTTCTCAAAGCCAGGCACTCCCTTAACGCCGGCTACGGAAAACTCTCCTTCCACAGCCAGTTGCTCGGGCTGGGCCTGGTCGTAGGTGGCCAAGGTCTGATTCTTGTTGTCCCATACCAGAGGTTTATTGGTCTCCTTATCTCTCAGATAGAGGCCGTCCGGGCCGACAAGATAAGGCGCGTTAGTGTACTTTCTTAGAAACTCGGCGTCATAAATGCCAAGCTCATTGAGCAATACATTCAACATACCCAGCGCGAAAGCGGCGTCAGTCCCGGGCCTTATCGGTATCCATTCGTTGGCTTTGGACGCGGCAGTAGCGCATATGGGGTCTACCACCACCACCTTCATCCCCCGCTCCCGGGCCTCAGCCATCCTGCTAGCCATCCGTACAGAATTGGTATGGGTCATGAACCCGACCTGACTGCCCATCAATATCAGGTAGTTGCAATAATCTATATCCGGCTCCTGATAGAAGGTTCCATGGGTTAGGTACATCAGGGGATGATAACCATTGCCGCAGAAAAACCCGGCTCCATTCCAGCCGACATTGACTGTGCCAAAGGCGGCGGCGAAGGCATGATGCTGAGGGATGATCGGGAAATCCATGTTGCAGGTTAACAGTTTTCTAGGGTCCTCTTCCCTTATTTTTCCCAGCTTTTCGGTGATGGTATCCAGAGCCTCATCCCAACTAATCTCCACCCACTTAGGGTCAATCCCTATGCCCTTTTCCGGATTGGTCCTCTTCAAGGGCACCGTGACCCGGTCAGGGTTGTACAAGCCCATCACCCCGGCTTTCCCCTTAGCACATAGTTTGCCCAGGCTGTTGGGGAAATCGGGGTGACCGTCTATGCCTATTACCGTGCCGTCTTGACGTTGAACCTTTATGCCACAGGCGTTGAAGCACATGTAGCAAACGCTGGTCACCCACTCTTGATTGGAGATCTTTTCTTTACTCCGCGGCGGCATATGGTTTCCCTCTTTAATAAGGCAGCTTATCAGACCCGAAGCCTTGGTTTGTTCCCAACGAATCTGTTCGCTTGTTCAATGTTTCCGCTAGGTCGTCAGAGATATCAGGCTGAATGATGTGGGAATCTTAGGCCTTTGTCAATAAAAATCTGAGAGAAGAAATACCTGTCAGCTGTCGAGTTAGCCCCCGGCACCAGGAGTTTGGAAAGCGAGCCTAGGAAAGGACCATAGTCTCATCCCAAGAAACGAAGTCTCTTGGGTGGCCCTTTCGTGGGGGGAACCCTACTCCCAAACTTGGGGCTAGGTTTTGATTGGCCAAGTAGCGCCAATCAAAACATAACTCAAAATTTAGGAAAGGGGTCTGGGGAAGAACCCTTTTTAAAGGGTTTTCCCCAGAGAAGCCCCCCCAAAAAAAAGGGCCCTCAGCCCCGTCCCTCTGGGAAGAGTCATGGTTTCCCCCACAGCTAGCGCCTGGTCCTCCTCCCGGCGGTGCCCCCCAAGTCCCATAACAACATACTCCGGCAAGCAATCATCTATTGACAGTCCCCGGGTATGGTGATAAAAAATATTTGTCAACCAAAAGGCGTTGTATAATCGGCCCGGATATGGGAGTGTGGAGGAGAAAATCAGGAATGAGCGGGAATAGCTCAGTGGTAGAGCAT
>JAZFTZ010000122.1:0-4061 GCA_036446955.1 Thermodesulfobacteriota bacterium | reverse complement strand
CATCCCTGGCGGTACCCTGATAGGTGCAGAGGGCGTATTTGTTTTCGATGCTGCTCGTTGTACTGCTCTCGGTGCCCCCAGCGACCCCTGTTTCTCCGCCCGGGTCGTGGAAGCTCTGTTCATCGCTGATTTAGGCGGAGGTGGCTTTGTATCGATTCAGCGCGCCCAGTGCAAGACCGGCAAAAACGAGATGAGGGTGCGAGGATCGGCTACGCCGGACTTTGTCACTGTCAGGATCATTGATACGGCTACTAATGACGTATTGGCCACCGGCATAGCCATCGACCCGGCTACTAATGAGTGGGAGTTCAGAGGGACGCCCGACACTGGCTCCTGCCCGGCTGAGCCGGCAATAATCGTTGCTATCACCAGTCTTGAAGAGGCTTCTGATCCATTTGATATGGTGATTAGCAACTAGAGGCCCGAAGTCGTTGAACCTGTGAATCCCAGGAGAGGGCCGTCGGAAATTACCGGCGGCCCTCTCTCTGGGGAAAACCCTGGCGGGGGGACCCCTTTAAAAAGGGTTACCCCCCAGAGAAGGCTTTTCTCCCCGTCCCCCTGCCCTGCTTACCCCTTTACCCCAGTACCTGAAACAGGTAAGATTATAAATAACATGATACCGGGGGGTGGAAGATGATATATAGAGGAGCACCGGTGATCCGTTCGGCTTTACTCATATTAGTACTGGCCTTTTTCTCCTTCAGCGGCCATCTGCTGGCCCACGAAGGCACCCACAAGATAGACAAGGCAGCGCTGGCAGCCCGGATACAGGAGGCCTTGAAGCAGGCCGGGATTTCTCCCTTACTTGCCCCCCAGCGGGTGGAAAAGGGGGATGTGTCGGTGAACTTCACCCTGGTGCCTCTCTCCAAAGAGGCTAAAGGTGGGGTCCTGTTGGAGGGCAGTGAGGTCAGGCTGTTATTCCAGGTTAAGGAACGATCCTCCGGGAAGCCATTGGAGGGAGTTGATTTTCTCTCTTGGATGGATATCAGAAAATGGCCTGGGTCCTCAAAAGAGGCCCAGCAAGCCCGGCGACTCTTAAAGAGCAGGTGTGCCAGGTGCCATACCGATGCAAGGATAAGGCAAAAACGCCTGGACGAAGGGGCCTGGCATCTCATTATTGATACTATGCGAGGCAACGGAGCCATTATCAATAATGAGGAACAGAAGACTCTGGCCAGGTATTTGGCCACCAACTACGGCCCCCAAAAGGAAACTGAGGACCTGGCCTGCAGAAGGAAGATAGCTGGTTTTGCGGGCGGCCAGTTGAGTCAAAAGCCCACCATTGATCTCAATGGCTACTACCTGCTTGCCCTGCAGGATGACAACTCGGTCTCCCTTATTGATCCCCTGACCAGGGTTGGGTCGACCAGTTTACTCCGCACCGTTAAGCTAAGGAGTCCGGGTGCCGATTTTGTCCTGAGCGGGGATCAAAGCTATCTATATGTGACTATGCCCAGGGTCCACGGAGTTGCAATCATAGACACCCTGAAGATGAAGGTGGTTCGCGAGCTGAAGGTAGGAGTGGGACCGACCCGCCTGGCGACCCAGCCTGACGGCAAGTATGTATGGGTCAGTAGTGAGGGCTCCGGATACACTTACGTAATAGACACTAAGACCAACAGAATAAAAAAGGCCCTAGAGCTTGGCCCAGGCGCCCACCGGTTCGCCTTTGATGATAAGAGCAAGTTCGCTTACATAGTAAGCAGCAGCAACCCTGGTCGCTTTAACATGATAAGAATTTCGGATATGACCAGGATTCGCCAGCTCAAGCTGGGGAAGAAACCGACTGGCCTGGCCTACTCGCCTATAAGCAAGGCTATCTACATTGCGGACGAGGAGCTGGGCGTAGTTCATGTTTACGAACGGAAAAAGGGAAGGTTCTCTAAGCCTATTAAACTAAGCCCCGGGGTATCCTCGGTCCGCTTCGAGCCGGATGGCCGGTGGGGTTTTGTCCCTAACACAGAAAAGGGGACGGTAACTATTCTCGATGCTTCGGGCAAGTTCCAACCCAGGACTGTGGATAGCGGCCGACGGCCGGATCAGGTTTCTTTCACCGACGATTACGCCTATATAAGAAACCTCGGCAGCCGATGGATAACCCTGATCAAGTTGGACTCCCTGGGCCGTTCCGAGCGGATCGATTCGGCCAAGGTCAATATCTATCAGTCGCCACCTGAAGCGGCTAAAGGGGTCCTTCTGGCTAACGCCATCGACGCCGAGCCTCACGGTATGGGAGTGATGGTGGCCAGCCCCGCGGAAAGGACTATCTATTATTACATGGAGGGAATGAATGCGCCCATGGGCGGCGTTCGGGGCATGATTCGCAGTGCCAGGGGAGTCCTGGTTCTGGACAAGAGTCTGCAGGAAGCGATACCCGGGACCCACACCACCTCTGTCAAAATAAGGAAAGCCGGGGTTTACGATGTGCCTTTCCTTATCAGGGATATCCGGGGGGAGGCCCGGGTTTATGGCTGCTTCCGGTTGGAGGTTAGGTCCAAGAGAGGCGAACTAAGGGCCAAGCCATTCAAGTTCCCCATCAGCGTGGAGAGAGTATCGGTCAAGACCACCTTCAGGCCGGGAGAGGCAGCCTTATTGCGGTTCCGTGTCACTGACCCGGAGTTGGGCCAGGCTCTGGAAAATCTGCCCGATGTGAGAATAATGGCCTTTCGTATGCCGGGCAACTGGCGGTGGGTCGAGAGAGCCCATTTCGTGGGTAACGGCGTTTACCAGGCCCGGTTTGTTTTCCCCACTGAAGGGAGCTATTATATCTTGGTGGAGTCCAGGTCTAAAGGCGTCAAGTTCGGCGACATTCGCCATGTGGTAATTTCAGTCAGAGAAGGTGCAGGATCATTTAGCCCTTGATGAGAAAGGAAAGTATTTTAGTCAATTCCTTTGTACTTGAGCAAATCATCATAAAAATTTATCGACCCTCACAAAATCTACGAGCGGAGATAGCTTACCCTCCTTCCTTTCCAGCCATACTCTCTGAATTAGCGGTGTGACCTGCCCCCCAAAAATCGGTCCAGGTTTGTATGTTAGGATTTGGGCATGATTCAGGATGAAAGGAAATTACCGATGGGCAGGACGGTACATGCTCCCGAGCAGATCATTCTGAAGTTGGTTGAGGCTTAAGTGCTGTTGGGTCAGAGGCATATGGTGGGGCAGGTGAGCCGTAAGTTGGCATAACCGAGCAGACCTACTATCGCTGGCGTAAGGAATATGGGGGAATGCGAGAGGTAGAGAAGGAGAATGCCAGGCTAAGGAGATTAGTGGCTGATCTGTCGTTGGACAATGCCATCTTGAAGGAGGCGGCCACGGGAAAATTCTAAGCCCGGTGAAGAGGCGCAGGGCTGTGAATAATTTATGGGAGCGACTGGAGGTCTCAGAACGCCGGGCCGGTAGGGTATTGGGCCAGGCAAGGTCTACACAGCGCCATTTTAGATAAATACCCGAAGATGAGGAGCGATTGGTGGGTCGTATCGTTGAGTTGGCCAGCCAGTATGGTCGTTATGGTTTTAGAAGGATAAATGCCATGTTAGCTGCAGAGGGATGCTGATGATCTTTCTGGCCATACTTTTCTTTACCTGGCCAGGCGACCGATAGGGTCTTCTTGGGCGCTCCAAAAGGGAGTTGGGCTTACCTTCGGGCTTTCTGAAAGCGGCTGTGCCATTTATAGAAGGTCTTTCGGGAAATACCCAGGCGCTTACAGGCCAGGCTTACGTTACCCAGCCTCTGGGACTCATGAAACCAGTTATACCGTTTACGGATCAGGTCTTGCGGAGTAAGATAACTAGGGGGCATGGGTGACCTCCTTTCAGGGGTGGCTATCACTAAACCTCTCCCCTACCACAAAGTGTCACCCATGTCTGGTAACAAGATATAAAGCCAAAGTGTTTTTTTCTGTCATTAGCAAGTGAAAATGTCCGCTTTTTGTAGCAAGTGATTTGTCCGGTTTTTGGTGTTTAATGAGAGATGGCTGTCTCCTTTGTGTTTGAGGTGTTCTCCCTTGGCGTTGTAACGCCCTAGGGTGTGGGGTCCGAAGCCGATGCTTATAGTTTCAT
>JAZFTZ010000121.1:0-3086 GCA_036446955.1 Thermodesulfobacteriota bacterium | reverse complement strand
CTCACCGCCTCCCGGTTGAGATTCGCGCCGGTCTAAGAGAGATGGACCAGGGGGGGTTGGAAGGCAAGACCTTCGCTGAGCTCCGCGAAGAATACGCCGAATTTATGGCGCGCTGGCGCGAGAACCCGGTCGGACTGAAGTTGCCCAACGGGGAATCGCTGGATGAACTCCAGGAAAGGGCCTGGGGCGAGATTGAAAGGATAAGGCAGGAGCACTCCGATGGTCAGCTAGTGGTAGTAAGCCACCAAATGGCCATAATCACCATAATATGCCGATTCCTGGGCCTATCCCTGGCATACTTCCAGAGGCTGAGACAGGATTTGGCCTCTTTAACTATATTGGAATATGGAGAACGAGGCCCAGCCTTGGTCCGGCTGAATGAGACTAACCACTTGTGCCAAACCACTGGGAACGACCCTAAAACGGAAGCGGAAGCGACTAAAGAGACTGGATGAACTTGTTTCCAACCTTCTTGAGAGAGTGAGATATGGCCACCATTACTCCTGAAACCTTCGTCAATAAGATTGAGAAGCTGTCTGCCCTGTTGGATATAACCAAGTCCATGGGGGGCGAGCGGGATTTGGAAGCGCTTTTGGTCTTGATTACCGAAGCGACCAGCCGGGTAATGCACGCCGAGAGGAGCACCCTGTTATTGCTGGACCACAACCGGGGAGAGCTCTGGTCTAAAGTGGCCCAGGAGTTGGAGATAAAGGAAATTCGTATCCCGTCGAATCAAGGGATCGCCGGCCATGTGACCAGAACCGGCAAGACGGTGAATATAACCGATGCCTACCAGGACCCTCGCTTCGATGAACAGGTGGATTCCCGGACCGGCTACTTTACCCGGACCATGTTATGCGTGCCCATGAAGAATCAGCTGGCGGAGACGATCGGGGTTTTCCAGGTATTGAACAAAAAGGACGGCGCGTTCGAATCTGATGATGAGGAGCTGTTAGCCGCGTTTGCCAGCCAGGCCGCGGTCGCGGTGGAGACGGCCCAGCTCCATGAGGATCTGAAGAACCAGTTTCGAAGCAGCATTGAGGTCATGGCGGCCAGCATCGATGCCCGCGACCCGTACACCGCCGGCCACTCCGAGAGGGTGGTGGAATACTCCCTGGGAATAGGCAAACAGATCGGCCTGGATGCCAAGGAGATGGAGGTGCTCCGCCTTTCCGCGTTGCTCCATGATTACGGCAAGATAGGCACAGATGATGCCATCCTGAGGAAGCCGGGCAAACTCAGCCCGGAAGAGTTCACCCACATAAAATCCCATGCCGCTGAGACCCACGCGCTGGTATCCCGAATGTATTTCTCCCGGGATTTCACCCAAGTGCCAGATATTGCCTCCTCCCACCACGAGAAACTGGACGGCAGCGGCTATCCGCTGGGACTGGCCAACGGTCAGATCCCTCGGGCGGGCAGGATAATCGCGGTGGCCGACGTATTTGACGCGGTTACCTCCAACCGCCCTTACCGCCAGCCCTTCGATTTGGAGGGTGCCTTCGACATTCTGGAAAAGACCAAGGGCCACCATTTGGAGGCCTCTCTGGTTGACGCCTTCCGGCGTTATTACCTGGTCAAAGATAAAAGCGCTGAAAAGACTTGATTAAGCAAACGGGTGCTAGCCCGAATTGCAGGCAATGAGAACCGCCGTTGTCAGGTCAGCGGGGTCGCCAATCCCCTTTTGACTCTCTGCTAACTTTACCTCTCTTTCAGTTTGGCGGAGATCAGGCAGCAATCCTGGCCAGCCATGAGGCTCTTGCTCTGCTCGAAGACGATGTCAGGGTTGTAGGCCTGCTTAAGGGCATCCTCAACTTTACAGTAGAGCAGACCCAGGTTCTCTGCCTTGCGCTGGCGCCATACTTGGGCAAAGGGGCAATACTCGACCATATGGGTGGCCCGGCGGGGCGAGATACGCGCCGTGGTTCTCCAGGCCCCGGCTAGGGGAAGGTCATAGAATCGGGCCAGGTTATCCAGGGTCAGGGGCAGGCCCTCTTCCTCAACCTTTGCCTTTATGGTCATCCCTCGCTCCTGGCCTAAGTTCTCCATGGCCCGGGCGATGGCCTTCTCTCCCTCTTGGCCGAAGGCCTGCACCACCTCTTTGGCCAGATGATAATAGAGAAGCGCGGTAAATCGAACCAGGTCATTCAATTCCGCCTGCTTTACCTCTTGGGGTTCCATAGAGACTCTCCTCCTTGCTCAATCCTTGCTCGATCATGATATTTGAGGTTGGCCCTCATTCGAAAGCTTAGCAAAGGACGCGGCCCAGTGCAAAGGGTTTTCAGGAAGCGGCGAAGGGGTGCTAGTGAGTAAACCAAAAAGTCTCAGGGGGATCGCAAATCTAATTTTCCGCTGCTGGCTCGGGTAAGGGCAAACAAAGCAATCTTTCAGTATAGGGGAAAGGAAGGTTTCCCCTAAATTGACCGCGGGTGACTTTTTTTGCCACCCTGTCCTGGCCATTTTATTTGTCTCATTGTTCCTTGATCAGCCTTTTATGCGGTCTTTTCGGCCATTAAAGCCTCATCGGCATTTGAGGTATGTGTGGCATATATATTGTTTTTCCCTTTAACGTCCGCATCTTGAGATAGGGGTTGAATGGGTTAGATGGTAAGGAGTGGGCACTACAACAGAGAAGATGCCGGGCTAACGGTAAAGGATTGACGAGGGTAAGTCGTTTAGCCGACCATCTCCAGAGGGAAAAGAGGATAGTTCTGATCCACGTGCTGACTGGCTCCAGTTGACCCGGAGAGAGCTGCAGGTGCTAGATTCAGTCAAGCGTGGCTTGACTGACGAGGAAATATCCAGCTTGCTAAGGGTTAGGGTAGACACGGTAAAAAAGCACTTGTGGAATATCCGCCTTAAAACCGGGGTGAAAGATCGGGCTGAGCTTGTTTATCGCTTATCCGGGTTAGGACCCTGTGCTCCATCAAGGTCATCCACGGCCGGACTGTAAAGGTAATCTTGGCCCCGCCGGCCAGGAATAGAGGAGATTTGAACCGTAGCGGAGAGGAGGAACTGGTGGTCCCAGCGGGGATCGAACCCGCGTTTCAGGCTTGAGAGGCCCGCGTCCTAACCCCTAGACGATG
>JAZFTZ010000120.1:0-4276 GCA_036446955.1 Thermodesulfobacteriota bacterium | reverse complement strand
CAGTATAAGTCGTTCTTCGGGCCAGAACACGATCTGGAATGGTTCAAGAAAAATGGCGTACTCACCCGGCCCAAAAAGGTTGATGAAACTTATTGGCGGCCCTTCATTAAGGCCAGGGTACCCATTTATTTTGAATCTTTCAAAAAGCTGGGCCAGGAGGTGGAAAAGGCCAAGAGGGAGTACGGCCTTACCGATTTTGACACCTCGGATTTCGTGCCCTTGCCGGACTGGAAACCATGTCCCGGCTTTGAAACGAAAAATAATGACTATGATCTTCTGGCCATTTATTACCGGGTACCTGTCCATACCCTTTCTGCTACCTACAACATTCCCTGGTTGGACGAGGTATCCAGCATTGACCCCTATATCTACCGACTGGCTATAAACAGCTCCACTGCCAACAAAAAAGGAATCCGCGATGATGACTGGGTGGAATTGGAATCACTGCCCACGGGCAATAAGATCAGAGCCAGGGCGCGACTGACCGAGGGTATTCATCCCGAGGTGGTAGCCCTGGCCAACTGCGGCGGCCACTGGTCTAAGTATATGCCTATAGCCAGCCAGCCCGGCAAAGGGGCATGTTTCGAATGGCTATTGCCATTGAGTTTTGATCACCTGGATACCTTGACCTACAATATGGACCTGTGTGTCAGGGTAAAGGCTAGCAAGGTGGAAGCCAGGATGTAAGGAAAGGCTGGGTATTGACCGTGCGCCAGAGTTTGCTCGAGGTCGGATGCCCTCTTAGATAACTCAGGAACGATAACATGCGTTATGGCATGGTTATAGATCTTAAGAAGTGTATTGGTTGTTACGGCTGTCAGATATCCTGCAAGGCGGAGAATGCCACCCCGCCCGGTGTGCTTTGGGCTCGGGTGATGAAGCGGGAGTTCGGCAAGTATCCCAACACCCGGCGGTTGTCTTTACCCCTTTTATGCATGCACTGCCAGGATCCGGCCTGTGAGACGGTCTGCCCCACCAAGGCGACCACCAAGGGAGATAGCGGCATAGTTACCGTTGACCAGGACAAATGTGTTGGCTGTCGGTACTGCATGATGGTCTGCCCGTACCAGGCTCGCTACCATCATGCCAAGGAGAGGGAGTATTTTCCCGGTCAGGGGCTGACCCCTTTTGAGGAGATGGGGTATAAGCAACACAAGCCCGGCCTGGTATCCAAGTGTAACTTCTGTCAGAGCAGATTGGAGCAGGGATTGGAGCCCTCTTGCGTGGTCACCTGCATGTGCAAGGCCAGATATTTCGGTGATCTGGATGACCCGGAGAGCGAGGTCTCCCGATTAATCAGGGACCGGGCAGGTTACCAGCTTCATCCCGAGCTGGGGACCGACCCCTCGGTATATTACTTGGCGCCTTAGGAGAAGATAATGGCTTTCATTGACCCTTTTGAGAAGATAACCGAGGATGTAAATGCCCTCTTCAGACCGCAGCGGGAATGGGTGGAGCGCCGGGGGCTGCTTCTGGTCACTGGCCATTTCCTCTCCGGCGTCGGCGCGGGAACCTGGCTCTTTGCTTTGCTTGTGGGCTCGAAACCAGCGCTGGTTGTCGGGCTCATTATCGTGGCTGCCGGAGGCCTTGCTCATCTCCTTTTTCTTGGCTGCTGGCAGAGGTTCTGGCGGATGGTCTGGCGTCCGCAGACCTCCTGGATAAGCCGGGGGTTACTGAGCATGGGGTTGTTCAGCATCACCGGGTTGATTTACATTCTGCTCGCTTACGGCTATCTTTCGACCGGTCTGGATAGCGGCTTTGCCAAGACCATGCTGGTGTTGTCGTTATTGGGGATGGTGGGTATCTTCCTTTACAAGGGGTTTGTCTATGCGGTGAGCCGGGCCATACCCTTCTGGCACACTCCGCTGTTGCCCGTCCTGTATATAGTTTATGCCCTCAGGGGAGGGATAGCGATCCTGCTGATAATGGCTGTGTTTTCTCCAGGTCTGGCCGAGGTCAAGCTGATGGAGTTAATTGATTTTTGGATAATCCTTTCCACTGCGGTGATGGTGCTATTCTACCTGGCGGTGATGAGGGGTGCGGGAGTAACGGCCAAGCAATCGGTTTCAGAGCTGCTCGCCGGCCGGGCCTCTTGGGCCTTCTACCTGGGCACGGTCTTATTCGGCATCCTGGTGCCCCTGGCCCTGGGCGGGGCAGGCTATTTTGCCCCGCTTTCCCTTTCCCTGCTGGCAGTGGTGGGAGTATCATCCCTCATTGGTGATTTCTACATTAAATATTGCATTAACAAAGCCGGTATCTACCTCCCCATCGTGGGGGAGTTCCCCGCCGTCCGCTAAAGATTCAGGATTGAAACAGTTTTGGAAAACCTGAATCGATGAGTCGGTCAATATGAGATACATTGGGGTAAGAGAAAGGTAACCCTCCCCGATTGTCTTACCACTTCCAAAGTTTGAGCTGCCAGCGTATAAGGTCCTGCGAAGACAGCTGTATAAGCTTGGGACTCACTAGGCCATATTTCAAACATAAACCGCTCGTCAGCCAGGACATTATAATGAAGAGTTCCAATTAAATAAGCTATCCCAAATGCAAGATGCCTCCATCGCCAACGTGAGCTATTTCCATCTGAAATTGTTACTACTAAAGTGTCACCCATGTCCCATAACAAGATAGCCAAGGCCATTTTTCCCTTGACAGATTTCTTCCTCCTTGGTAGATTTCCATCACCACATCAAAACCCCAGCCCTTGGGGGAGTGTCATGGCCTTAGGTAATATCAGTTTATAAGGCACTGTAAGCGGATTCTGCGGTGCTTTTGGCGTTCTAACAGAGGTACTCCATTGAAGAAAAGCTGGCTGAGAACTTATGGGCCTGCTCTACTTGAGCCGTGGGCAAACAGGATTGGTACTCCAAGTAGGGCTAGGTACCTAGGAAGGTGGCAAAGGTGAAAACGACAAAAACCCCTATTAAGTCGTCCGCTGTATCATCAGTCGAGCGGTTCGACCAGAAGAACATTATGTTCAGACGGGCCGGATGGGACCCTGAATGCGCCTCCTCGGGCAAGAAATTTTTTGGGCAGCACTATCCCAAAAAGCAGCCCGGTTATACCTTAGAGGATTACGCCTTACTAAATTCTTCCTGGTACGTTGAGAGGCGCTTCGGGCACGGTAACGAACTTGGTAACACCGATTTGTTTTCCTGGGAGTGCCTGGATGGTAGAGTCAACAAGTTAGCTCCGGGGCAGAAGCTTGACAGCATAGATCCCAAGGTCATGTCAGAAAGAATAAAGAAAGTGGCCAACCTGTTTGGTGCTTCGCTGGTGGGCGTTGCTGAACTCGATGAACGCTGGGTGTATTCACATTCCTATGATTCTATTACTAAAGCAAGCAAGCCCCTCGAGTTGCCTGAGGAGTGTAAGTATGTTGTCGTTATAGGCATAGAGATGGACTATGACCTGGTCAAGACTTCTCCCCTGGCCATGGCCAACGCAACCTCAGGTTTGGCTTATTCAAAGATGCCTTTTGTGGCTGGTTTGGTGGGCCAATTCATCAGGTTGCTGGGGTACAAGGCATTGCCCATTGGAAATGACACTGCTTTGAGCATCCCTATTGCTATTGACGCCGGCCTTGGGGAATTGGGCAGAAATGGCCTACTTATTACTCCGTCTTTTGGTCCCCGGGTTCGAATTTGCAAGGTGATAACTGATTTACCTCTTGTCCCTGATCCGCCTTGTGAATTTGGCGTGGAGGACTTTTGTCAGAAGTGCAAGAAGTGTGCTGAGCATTGTCCTTCTCAGGCCATCTTGGCCGAGGAGCGTACCGCGAGTCCTCTGAATATTTCTAATAACTCTGGCGCACTGAAGTGGCCAGTGGATGCAGAAAGATGCTTTAAATACTGGGCAGCCAACGGCGCCAGTTGCTGTGTGTGCATACGTGTTTGCCCATTCAATAAAAAACCAGGTCGTATCCATGACCTTAGCCGGTTCTTTATAGAGAAGGCACCCTCGCTGAACAACTTTTTCATATGGTTGGACGACGCTCTGGGTTATGGCAAGCAGGCCCGAGCTGAGCGGTTCTGGCAGCGGTAACCAGAAATCTAAGGATTATTCAGCCTTTGGGGCGATGCTAGAGATGCCCCAAAGATTGTAGTCGCCTCTTTCCTTTGCTGCGGCCCACCCGTACCCAACCCTGCTATATCCAAGTGAAATCGTCGCCCCACGCCAAGGAGGTTTTCTCCCTATTACCAGACAGGGCAAAAAAGGCCATTATTCTCTTGATAAATTTCCAAGACCCTTGTAGGCTACCGTCATCAGACTAAAG
>JAZFTZ010000119.1:0-11695 GCA_036446955.1 Thermodesulfobacteriota bacterium | reverse complement strand
CCCTCGGTGAATTTCATGATGTTGCCCTTGTGGACCAAGGTCACACTCTTGCGAGGGGTCTGCAATGCATATTCGATAGCCATCTTGACCAGGCGCTTGCTCGCGTAAGGGCTTATAGGCTTGATGCCGATTCCGGAGTCCTCCCTAATGGCCTTTCCCATCTCCTGGTTCAGAAACTGGATAACCTTTGCGCACTCGGGAGTGCCCGAAGGCCACTCGATACCGGCATAGACATCCTCGGTATTTTCTCGGAATATCACCATATTGATGTCCTGGGGCCTCCTCACTGGACTTGGCACCCCGGGAAGATGTCTGACTGGCCTCACACAGGCATAAAGGTCCAGCGTCTGCCTGATGGCCACATTTAAGCTGCGATGGCCCTGTCCCACCGGCGTAGTAAGCGGTCCCTTTATGGAGACCACATATTCGGTCATGGCCTTAAGGCTATCCTGGGGAAGATAGTCCCCGTATTCGGCAAATCCCTTCTCACCAGCGAAGATTTCGAACCAGACGATATGCCGCTGGCCAGCGTAAGCCTTCTTCACCGCAGCCTCAAAGACCGGCAGGGCTGCGCCCCAGATGTCATGCCCAATGCCATCTCCCACAATGAAAGGCATGATGGGATCGAACGGGACCTTAAGTTTCCCGTTATCAACCTCGATTTTTGTGCCCCCCGTCGGCGGTTTAAGTTTCAAGTAATCAGCCATTATTGTCATCTCACCCCACTTGCATCTCTTGCCCCTGAACAAAAACCAGGGAGGAAACCAAGGTTGATGGTTTTGTCAAAAAACTCCCCGAGGCTTATCGGATAACGGGAGCGGGTAATCCCGCCCCCGTCTCATATTCTAGCCAGATTGTTGCCGAGACCACGCAAGGCTCTCATATTCGTCCCGCACCAGGGGGAGCTTTTCCCCCTCGCTGCTACGGTAGGGGAGCCAGGTGGCCTCAAACCCCGCGGCAGACGCCAGCCTCTGAAAGATATCTGCCACCACTTCGCCCCTACCATTAATGAGGGCCACTTTAAACATTTTTAGCCCCCTCACGAGCTGTTGCCATAAGGAACAGGTACAAGGTCTAAAAAAAATTAATCCAGTTTTATATCACCGCATTTATGTACATGGGCAATCAGGCCCCCATCGTCAAGAATCCGCGTCATCACCGCCGGCAAAGGGGGAAAGGTCAACGTTTTGCCCTTAGTCCTGTTAATGACTTTACCGGCGCCCAGGTTCACCTCCAGTTCATCCCCTTCCTCTATGGAGTCGGTATCCACAATGACTACCGGCAATCCTACGTTTATGGCATTGCGAAAGAAGATGCGGGCAAAGGACTGGGCCAACACCGCGCCCACGCCCGCCATCTTTATGATGATGGGAGCGTGCTCCCGGCTGCTGCCCAGACCAAAGTTCCTTCCACCCACTACGAAATCGCCCGCCTTCACCTGGCCGGCAAATTCCGGCCGGGCGTCCTCCAGAACGTGCTTGGCCAGCTCAGGAAGGTTGGAGCGCAAGTGAAACAAGCGACCGGGTGCGATGTGGTCGGTAGAGATCTGGTCTCCAAACTTCCAGGCTTTGCCCTTGATGATCATTTAAGTCACCTCCCTGGGGTCGGCGATCTCTCCCTTTAGCGCGCTGGCAGCCGCGGTTGCCGGAGAGGCCAGATATATGAAGGCTTCGGGATTGCCCATCCTGCCTTTAAAGTTGCGGTTGGCGGTGGAAAGGCAGCACTCGCCATCGGCCAGCACCCCACAATGCACTCCCACGCAAGGGCCACAACCAGGACTGTTAACCAAAGCCCCGGCCTCCAGCAGAGTCTCGATGACCCCCTCTTTCAGGGCGGCCAGAAAGACCTTCTTCGAGGCCGGTACTACAATTAAACGAGTATCCGGATGCTTTCTCTTGCCCCTCAGCATGCGGGCCAGCAAGCGCAAATCCTCTAACCTGCCATTGGTGCAGGTGCCCACGAAGACCTGGTCTATTTTGGTGCCTACCACATCGGCATGGTCAACCGGCTTGACATTATCCACCGTGTGGGGTAAGGATACCATCGGCCTGAGGCTGGTAGCATCTATCTCCAGCGTTCGCTCATAGCTGGCATCCGGGTCAGGCCCGATGGAGCAAAAGTCTTTGGCCCTTCCCTGCTCGGCCAAGAAGCTACGGGTTACTTCATCGGAAGCGATGAGGCCGCACTTGGCACCTGCTTCCACGGCCATGTTGGAGAGTACCATTCGCTCTGACATGCCCAAAGCCCGTATAGTATCACCACAAAACTCCAGCGATTGGTAGTCCGCGCCATCGGAACCGAGAAGCCCTATGATATGCAACATCAGGTCCTTGGCATACACCCGGCGAGGCAATGCGCCGTTCACCTGAACCTTAACCGACTCCGGCACTCTAAGCCAGGTCTTGCCCAAGGCGATCCCTATGGCCACATCGGTAGAGCCCATGCCGGTGGCAAATGCCCCTAACGCCCCACCGGTACAGGTATGAGAATCAGCTCCGATGAGAATGGCCCCGGGCCGGGTGTATCTTTCCGACATCACCTGGTGGGAAATGCCTTCACCCAGATCGGAGACGCGGATGCCGGTCCGGGCAGCAAACTCCCGTAAAAACCGGTGGTCATTGGAGAGCTCTCTTCTCGGACTAGGCGAGGCATGGTCAAGAAAAAAGACCACATTTTCAGGATTGGCCACCTTGGTCAAACCCAGCTTTTGCATCTGCCTTACCGCCAACGGGCCGGTTCCGTCCTGGGCCAAGCAAAGGTCTACCTGCGCCACCACGATCTCGCCGGCAGAGACCTCCCTACCCGCATGCTGGCCAATTATCCTCTCCACCATGGTCTTGCCCAAGGCGCACCTCCTTTATCCTTATCCTGGCAACCGTCAGACAAGTCGAGGGGTACCGGGGACAGACAAATCCATCCCTCAGTACCCTGAGCACTTATCAGCTCCGAGTCAAAGACTGAAGCCAGGCTCTCCGCCCAGCTATCTCTTATCTATCGGCAGATAGGGGGCTTCCATTACCCCAACATAGACTGCCCGGGGCCGGAATATGCGATTGTCAGCCAGATATTCAATCGCTCGGGCTACCCAGCCGACCACCCGACTTACGGCAAATATGGGCGTAAACATCTCCGTCTCTATTCCCAGCGCATGGTAGATGGTCCCGGAGTAGAAATCCACATTGGGGAAGATGCCCCTTTCACCATAAGCTTCAATAACCTTCTCTTCCACCCTGGCAGCTATATCGTAGAGATGTTTTATTCCTTTCTTCTCGGTGATCTCCATGGAATACTTGCCCAGCACCCTGGCCCGGGGGTCGTACGCCTTGTACACCCGGTGGCCAAACCCCATGAACTTCTTCTTCTTGGCGATGGCGTCCTTCACCCAGTCATCCACCTTATCAACGCTGCCGATGGACATGATATCCTGTAAGGCCACCTCATTGGCACCGCCATGAAGAGGTCCTTTCAAGCTGCCGATCCCCGCGGTGACACTGGAATAAATGTCCGCCAGGGAAGAGATTACCAGCAGACAGGTGAAGGTAGAGGCGTTGTTGCCATGGTCGGCATGCAGGATCAATGAGACGTCCATCAGTTTAGCCGAAAGGTCATCCGGCTTTTCGCCGTTGCACATGTAGAGAAAATTGGTCGCATGGTCCAGGCTGGGATCGGGAGCCACCGGTTCCTGGCCCTTCCTCAGCCGAGCCACTGCCCCGGCCACCGTGGCCATCTGGGCGACCAGCTTGACCCCGATCTCGGTGCAGTTCTCCACAGTCACCTGCTCGGCCTTGGTATCGAAAGTACCTAAAGCACTGATCCCGGTGCGCAGCGCGGCCATGGGATGGGTCTCGTTGGGAAGCTGCCTCAGCACCTCTATCACTCCCTTGGGCACCTCCCTATATTCCACCAACTTCTTTTTAAAATCAACCAGTTCCTGTTTGGTGGGAAGCTTGGCAAAAAGGAGAAGATAGGCCGTTTCCTCGTAGTTAGAGTATTCCGCCAAGTCCATAATATTGATGCCGCGGTAAATCAGCCATCCCTTGGCCCCATCCACGTACCCTATGGTCGACTCGTTGCTGATTACCCCCTCCAGGCCTTTTGCATACTCCACCTTGCCGACAAACTGTTTTTGTTCTGCCATGCTACCCTCCCACCTATGGCTCACCCCGCCGAAAACTGGGCCCTCTGCCCAACAACCGAGGCCGACAACTCAAGCGACGCAACAAAAAATGATAAAAGCATTATATCCCGCCAAAATCTAGGCCCCTCTGCACCACTGATAACGCCTTTCTCATTTTAACCCGTTTTCTCCCCTTGACTACCCCACTCAGGCCGAAAGTCAACCAATAAATACCTTCTGCCATTCCGTTAAAATCACGAATCTGCCTATGAGAAAGGCCTGTTTTGTTATCAATTTATTGCGTTTTAATCAAGCTGTCAAGGAAAAAATAAAACAGCTACCCCAATTTAAACAAACATGAAAAAGGGGGCTATTTTTTGGTTGAGTGCTTGAGACTAAGCTCTTGCAGCTGTTTGGCGGAAACCTGGTCCGGTGCCCCGGTCAACAGGCACATGCCTTTGTTGGTTTTGGGAAAGGCAATAACATCCCTGAGAGAGCTGGCGCCAACCATCATCATGACGATCCTGTCCAAACCGAGGGCGATGCCGCCGTGAGGGGGTGCTCCGTATTCGAGAGCCTCCAGCAGAAAGCCGAATTTCTCCTCCGCTGCCCGCTTATCCAGGCCCAGGGTTTCCAGGATCATCTCTTGCACATCTCGGCGGTGGATTCGGATGCTGCCGCCTCCTATTTCGGTGACATTGAGAACAATATCGAAGGCCCGGGAGCGAACCTCTCCCGGCTTTGTCTTCAGCTTGGCTATATCTTCCTCCACTGGGGAGGTAAAAGGATGGTGTTTGGAGACGAAACGGCCCTCTTCCCGGCTGAATTCCAAAAGGGGAAAATCGGTGATCCAGAGGAATCGCCATTGGTCTGGAGCTAGCAAACCGAACTTGTTGGCTAACTTGACCCGGACGCGGCCCAACGCCTCGTTGACTCCGGATTCCGCCCCCCCAGCCATCAGAAGCAGGTGGCCTTCCTTAAGCCCTAGCTTTTGAGAGACCCACTCTTGGGCCGGAGCAGGAAAATGGCTGGCTGCGCCCGAGGTCCATTGCCCTGAGCTAACCTTTATCCAGCTGAGCACCTCGACACCGAAGCTGCGGCAGTCATCAGCCAGTCCCTCCAGTTCTTTTCTGGACAGCTGATGGCCAGCCAGATTTATCCCTTTAATGACTCCTCGCTCAGTTATTACCTTCTTGAAGGGAGGAAAGTCAGCCTGGGCGACACCCTCGGTCAGATCAACCAGCTCCAGTCCAAATCTAACATCCGGGCTATCAAGGCCGAACCTGGAGACCGCCTCGGCATAGGTCAGACGGGGGAAGGGGGTGGGGACTATTATTCCCTTAACTCGCTCAAATATGCCGGCCAGCATCCCCTCCACCACCTGAAACAGCTCATCCCTCTCCCCAAAAGACATCTCTATATCTATCTGAGTAAACTCCGGCTGGCGGTCGGCCCTCAAATCCTCATCCCGGAAGCAACGGACCACCTGGAAATAGCGGTCAAAACCGGACACCATGAGCAGCTGTTTGAAAAGCTGAGGTGATTGAGGCAAAGCGAAGAAACAACCCGGGCTGGTGCGGCTGGGAACAAGATAGTCCCGGGCACCCTCTGGCGTACTCTTGGTTAAAAAAGGAGTCTCAATCTCCAGAAAACCCTGCCCGGAGAGGTACGCGCGCACTTCCTGTAGCACCTGATGGCGGATGATAAACTTCTGTTGAAGCTCCGGCCTTCTCAAATCCAAAAACCTATATCTCAGTCGCACCGCCTCATCCACCACCTCCCCTTCATCCATAGAAAAAGGAAGCGGCTTACATTCATTCAGTATACTGAGCTCCTTGACAACAACCTCTACCTTCCCGGTAGGCAGATTAGGGTTGGCAGTGCCCTCGGGCCTCTTGGTCACCACCCCTTTGATACCGACCACAAATTCGTTACGGATATCCTGGGCCCGGGCATGGCTCTCCAAACTCTGCTCCGGGTGAAACACCAGTTGAACCAGGCCGGTTCGATCCCTGAGATCGACAAAAATTAGGCCGCCATGGTCCCTGCGGCGATGCACCCAGCCAAATAATGTAACCCGCTTGCCCTCATGCTCAAGCCCCAGGGAGCTGCAATAGTTGGTCCTTATCCAATCCCTTGAACTGGCAGACGGTCTCTCCAACATTATCTCTCCTTACGCAAATACTGAAAAATCTCCCCTAGGGGCACCAGCTGTTGGTCGCCTCGGTCCATATTCTTCACGCTAACGCTTTTTTTTGAAATTTCCTCCTCTCCGATTATCAGCGCCCATAAGCTATGTAATTTCTGCGCCCTTCTCATTAAACTCTTGAGGCTCTTCCCCCCATATCCGATCTGACACTTGATCCCCTCCTGACAGAGGGATACAGCCAATTTCAAAGCTTCCTGCTTGGCACTCTCACCCAGGGGTATAACAAAAACTGGCCGGGACCCCTCCTTAGCCGGAGGAGAAATTAACGAAACCAACCTCTCCATGCCGATGGCAAAGCCCAGGCCAGGCAGATCCGGCCCACCCAATTCCTTCACCAGCTGGTCGTATCGGCCACCGGCGGCCAGGGCATTCTGCGCGCCGAGTCTGCTGCTTACCAGCTCAAAGGTAGTTCGAGTATAATAATCCAGACCTCTTACCAGGCCCGGGGTCACCCGATAAGACACTCCCAAAGCCTGCAAATAACCTTTCAAACTCTCAAAATGATCCCTACACGCCGGACATATGTGGTCGATACATGCGGGCGCGGACTCAAGCAACTCCCGGCTTTCCTGTTTGCAATCCATTATCCTCAACGGATTGAGTTCATAGCGCCGCCGGCAGTCAGCACATACCTCGCCCAAATGGGCCTGAAAATAATCCTTCAGCCGCCTCCGGTAAATAGGCCGGCAGGCACTACATCCCAGGGAATTTATCTGAAACTCAACATTGGTCAGCTTAAGTTCATCGAAGAGAAGCGTCAGAAGCTGTAAAACCTCGGCATCCGCCAGCGGGTCGGCCACCCCTAAAATCTCGGCATTGATCTGGTGAAACTGGCGGTACCTGCCCTTCTGGGGCCGTTCATAGCGGAACATGGGGCCGATGCAGTAAAGCTTGGCCTGCTCGTCTCTGGCATACATGCCGTGTTCTATATATGCCCTGACGATAGACGCGGTAGCCTCAGGCCTCAAGGTGACCAGCTCGCCCCGGCGGTCGGTAAAGGTATACATCTCCTTCTCTACGATGTCAGTGGTGCCACCAATGGAGCGGGCAAACAGGTCGGCCCGTTCCAGGATGGGAAGCTTTATCTCCTGAAAGCCAAAATTTTCCAGCACCATCCTGGCCTTCTCCTCCACCAGCTGCCATAGCTCGGTCTGGGGCGGCAAGATATCGTTAAAGCCCCGCACCGCCTTAATAACCATAACCTTATGCTCCTCTACCACTGGTTTGAATTATTCCTTAATTGACAGGCCGCTGTCAACTCCCCCGGCGTGCAGACGGAGGTTAAAAGAGGTTTAGGGGGAACCCTTTGAAAAGGGTTGCCCACTAAAACCCCCTCCCAAACTTTCTGGGTTAGCTTTAGATTTGCGCTTGGCGCAATGGCTGGCCCAGGCTAGGCCGGGCCGGGATTGGGGTCCGGGTTATTATCGTAGACGTCGTTACTTATGTTGTAAAGTTGATTATTGCCGTTAATAATCCAGACATCCATGAAGGCGTCGCTGTCGATGTTGCCGTTGGCCGAGGCCAGGAAAGCGTTTAGACCCGCGGCCTCGCCCACCCCGGCGGGAGGATAAATGATGCCCGTCGGTATTAAATTGTCTATGCTATCCAGCCCGGAGGCGTAGGTGTATCTACTCTGCCCATCCGGGGAAAAACCAATCTCGGCAAAGCTTCCATAGGTGTCTTTCTCGGCATGGTACGCCTTCTGGGTTTTAAATATCGCTCCTAGATTGCTCTTGGCCTCACTCTGTTTGGCCCGAGCCTGAAAGCGCATAAAGCTGGGAATGGATATAGCAGCCAATATGCCGATGATGCCTACGACAATCATAAGCTCCATTAATGTAAAACCAAGCTGATTTATTCTCCAATGAGTTTTGAAATATTTACTCATCTTTAGCCTCTAGTTTGAATTTCACCAATCTCTCCGCCACCGCCTTTTGTATATTAGCCACCTGCTCAACCTGATTCTTTATCTCTTGTTCAGTTGAGCCGCTCTTTTCCAGATGGGAAATAATGGCCGACAACCCGGCTCCAGCATTCTCGTTCTCCGACCTCAGAAAGCGAAGGTCATCCTTCAGGGTGCGCGTCATTTTGTTAATTCGTTCCCTCATAGTAAAGAAATAGTCCCCTTTTCTGAGCTGGATTTCCTGAGACAGGTCTCTCTCTTCCATGGCTTTTACAGCTTTTTCGAAACGGTAAATGGGCCCGGCGATCTTATGGCTGATTGAAAGGGCGATAACAACCACGAAGTAGAGGACGAATATTGCGGCCGGCCAAAACTTTCCGTGCACCGTTAAAAAGGCCTTGACCGCGGCTTGGCGCTCGCTGGGGGCAACATCAGTCAACAGACTGACTAGCGAGGGGCCAAGAAATATCAGACTTAAGATCACTGAAAAGATGATTAAGTAGGCGATAATAATGGTGATCAGTCTGAGCTGGATATCCTTCTTTATAAACTTTTTCCTTCTCTTGTAATCTATAGCCATCTCTCCTATCCACCTCCTCTGCCACTATTTCTGGTTATATTCTTAAGCCGGTCAGTACTCCCTGCCTCATCTCCACTATGCCCCCCACTTCCTACAACTTCTCCGCTTCGCTCCCAGAAGGCGAATGAACCCATCCGTTTACAAGAATTAGATTCCAATGCTGCCGTATCAAAGCCACCCTCCTCCCCCTTGGGCCAAGAACGAGGCGCCTATATTAAAAAGTTACTTTAAGAATTATATTAATTATCCCCAAAACTCAATCCCAAAATAAGTCGTCAATTAAATTGGTCACTCGACAAAGTGAAAACGGTTTTTTATCAATTTTCGAAAACCGATGACCAGCTATTAAGTCCTGGGGAAAAACCCTGAGTTTTTCCAGGGGCACGCGGCCCCGTCCCCCACAAATAGCGCCGGGCTCTTCCCCCGGGAGTGTAACCTATGTCTGATAAAAATATCTGATAAAAACCTAGCAAGATGGGACAAATACCTTGATAGTTGATTGGTCCTGCGTTACAATGTGGCCGATAAGTTTTACCTCTCGGCGGGCAAAGAAAGTCAACCTGTTAGTCGTCTGAAATCACCGCAGTGGGAAGGTTATGAGTGGAATTTGACCGAAAAATCTTAATCTCGGTGTGCTAAGGAGGTCGGATGATGAGAAAGAAATCATTTCGGGTATTTCATGGCGGGAAACTTATGCCTTGGGCAACCGGGGCGGCATTTTGGGACGCGGCCGGCTACGTATGGCTTAGTGGCTCCGAAGGGAGAAGCGCGGATGACGACCAAGTGCCGCCGGGAATATATGACCAAGCGAAATTAGCCATGCAAAAGATCAAGGAAAGATTGGAAGAATTTGGTACTTCAGTAGAAAACATCGCCCATATGAATTATTACATCGTGGGCCCGGAATTTCCCAATGGAGTTGCCAATGATCAGAAATGGATAGATGCAAGAAGAGCATTGGACGACTTCTTTGAGGAGAACGGCTTGCCCCAGTTTAAGAAAGATAATAGCCCTAATCCGGGTACCCTGATCGGGGTATCGTCGCTGGCACTAAAGGAAATGCTGATTGAAATACAGGTGGTCGCGGCCATACCGGAATAGCCCAACTGTATGGCCCCCTGGCTGAAAACTAGACATTGACGATAGCTTAGCCGGGGGGAGGCAAGTTCTCCGCGGTATCTTAAGAGCAAGCTGCGGTATCCGGCTCAGCACTAATCCCTAATCTATTCCGTACTCTTGCCAACGCCGCTCAACCCTGTCCAGGTCCTCTGGCCGGGATTTTATCTCGGCAGGGAAATCGAACCCCTTGAACTGCTTGGTGGCATCTATCCATCTTAAGGGTGGCGCCCACGCTGTTGCCCACCGCGCGCGTGATGACGCTTTCATTGGGCGGCTTCCCTTCCAGTGTACCCTGACAAATGAGCTCGGCCCGGCAGGTAATCGCCTTAATGTGTATGACTGGCCTTCGCGCCACCTCCACCGAAAAAGCCGGTGTGCTCACCAAAGGGGCCCTCCAGCTCCTACTGGCTGGGATCGGGTGCTATCTCCCCTTCCAGAACAATCTCCGCCTGGGCCGACACCTCCAGGTCTATAGTCTTGCATTTCACTAACGGAACCGGTTGGCCTATAAGTCCACCAGCGGCCGCCAACTCATCATCCCCGAAAGGCAGCCTAAACAGGCTAGCCGCCAGCACCGCCGACTCCACTCCGATGGCGGTAGCCACGGGCATGAGCCGGCCTCTATCTAATACTTTCTGAGAACCAAGCCGGGCTTGTCAGGGAGGCAAGTGCGCTGCCTCTGTGGTTAACTTTTCTGAGTACTTGCCTTTAAGGTATGGGACAGACAGTAATTCCAGACCGAATGCAAACCGTGCCGTTGGGGGATTCCTTTCACAAATTTACTATCCATCTCGGATAAAGAAAGCGCGCGCGGCTCACCTACACCAGCAGCCAGAAGCTGCATCCTGGCGGTCTCCTCTAGCAATATGGCCACAGCTCCAGCCTCTTCCGGATTCCTTCCCGCGGAAACACTGCCGTGGGCCCTAAGCACGGCCGCAAGAGAATCGCCCATGGCCTTGGCCACTGCCTGTCCGCGCTCCTCACTATCCACCAGGTTCGGGTCATCAACAATGGGCACTTTGGGAGCAAATAAAAGCGAACTCAAAAAAACCGGGAGCACGTGCTTGCCGACAATGCTCAATACGGTAGAGTAGGTAGGGTGAAAGTGAATCGCGCCACCGATATCCTCTCTGGCCTTATATATGCAACTATGAATGAACCGCTCCTCGGGCATGTCAAGCTTCCCGGATACCTTTTTCCCGTCTAAATCTATGATCACCAGGTCCTCAGCGGTCATGGTCTCCATAGTCTTTTCCGAACCATGGATGTGGCCGTTGATAATGAATCTATCTCCCTCGGGAAGCCGAGCACTCACATGGCCAAATCCCTTTATGAGTTCGTAGTGCACCAGCACGCGCGTTACTGTCAGAACCCTTTCCCCCAGAGTGGCAGTATCAGACATATCACTACCTCCTTTTTAGACCTTGCCCTTTAACTGGCTAGACAGGCTGGTTTGCCCCTTCATCTCTGCGCGGACGCTTAAAATAAGCATCGGCTCCGCCAGAGAAATCGGCCACCAGTGCCACCAGCTCCCAGCCTTCCGATCCTAACTGGTTTAAGTGCTTCTCCACATCTATCAGGCCATCCCTCTCGATATGGAGATGCTTTAATTTGTATTCCCACTTTTTCATCTATGGCCTCGTTAGGAACTGATCCTCATCATATATACTTCCCAACCCATTAGATGTCAAGATACAATTGGTGATGGAGGGTAGAAAAGTCAATAGGTTCCAGGGGATAGGTTAGGCAAAATGGGGCAGAAAAAAT
>JAZFTZ010000118.1:0-3475 GCA_036446955.1 Thermodesulfobacteriota bacterium | reverse complement strand
CCGGACACCGAGCTTTTGCCCAGGGAACTACTGAGCTGAAGTTCGGTTACCTTCCACTGACCAGCTTTCTCCAGGTCTTTCTGGCTGATGACCTGGGCTATATGAAGGAAATGGGGATAAAAATCAAGTACGAAAGGGTAGGTTCCGGGGCCAAGGCTATGGCCTTTCTGGCTTCCGGGGATCTGGACCTGGCCGGGGGAGGCGTGTCGGCCAGCCTTTTTAATGCCGTAGCCAGAGGCTTTCCCATCAAACTGGTAGCCGAGAAGGGAATGTACTTGCCTGGCATTCCTGGTATAGCGAGTATGATGGTCAGGAAGGACCTTTATGACCGTGGAATTCGTTCGCTAAAAGACTTGAAGGGGTTGAAGGTGGCTGGTTCAGCCAGAGGTGGCATCTCCCACTATTATGTGGCTAACATCTTGGAGAAAGTAGGCCTTTCGGAAAAAGATGTCGATTTGGTCTTCATGCGTTTCCCTCAGATGATTAGCGCCCTGAAAGGCAAGGCCATTGATGCTTGCGAAGAGGTTGAGCCTTTTGTAAGCCGGGCTATATCACTGGGATATGCGGTTTCCATTGCTGACTTGGCTGACTATTTCCCGTATGAGCAGTATGCTCACTTGTTTTTCAGCCAAAAGTTTATTAGCACCAAACGGGATCTGGCCTACCGTTTTGTGGAGGCCTACGTCCGGGGCATCCGCAAATATTACGAGCTGGGCCCTTATCATGATACGGTGCTTAGCAGCCTGGAAAGGCATACCAGGGTGAAAAGAGAGGTCATGAAGAAGCTCGTGCCGGTAGTGTTCGATATAAACGGCGATATCCACATGCAGGGTCTAAAGCGGCAACATGATTGGTTCGCGAAAGTAGGATTGAGCAAGAGAATAGAGTTAGGTACCCTGGTGGAAAAAACCTTTCTCAGGGCTGCCTGGAATAAGCTGGGAAAGAAGGAAAATCCAGGAAAAGAATGGTGGGATAAGATAAAATCATCCCGTTAAAAGGCGGCCCCTGGAGATGATGGGGAGCCTCGGCTAGCTGAAGGGAGAAAACAAGCATGGCTGAGGTGGACCTTGCCCCCCGGGGCACCAGGCGGATGGTGGCCGTTATATACCTAGCGGGGCTTTAGCATAACCAAGGACCCTGAAGAGGGTTGGGTCAAGTTGGGTGCTTAGCGCGTCATTGTGCCTGAGGTGCATAGCTAGTCAAAAGTTAAACCGGCGCCCGAGGTAAAATAAATTGAGCAGTATTGCGCCGGATAGCTAAAAAGAGAATTGAAGCCGATGTCCTGGTTGTAGGTGGCGGACTGGCTGGCCGATTCTTATCTTGCTGCGGGGAGAGATAATCTGGGAGGAAGGCAAGACTATTGGGGAACTCCGAGGGAGGTATGTCTCCCGGAAAGCTCCCGCTCGGGCGACATAACCAAGGAGGATAAAGGAAATGGCTAAGCTTGATCTTAGAGAATGGCTGGACGATATAGAGAAGATGGGAGAACTCAAGACCCTTACCGACGTCCATTGGGAATTGGAGCTGGGGTGCATCACCGAGATGTTGTCCCTCCGCGATGAGACACCGGCGGTGGTTTTTGACAAGGTGAAGGACTATCCCCAGGGGTTCAGGGTTTTGGTAAACACCCTCGGCTCGACAAAGAGAAGGGCATCAATCCTGGGTATTCCCGCTTCGGAAAATTCCCTGGAGCTAGTACAAGCCTGGCGGGATAAGATGAAAAATATGAAGCTGATACCGCCCCAGGTGGTTTCCGACGGCCCGGTCATGGAAAATGTCTTGGAGGGCAAAGATATAGACTTGCTCAAGTTTCCGGTACCCCGCTGGCATCCCCTGGATGGCGGGAGATACCTGGGCACGGGGAGCCTGACCATAACCCGGGACCCGGAGGATGGCTGGGTCAACCTGGGGACCTATCGGGTTATGGTGCATAATGAGAACACGTTAGGCTTTTATATCTCACCCGGTAAACATGGGCGCATCCATCGGGAAAAATGCCAGGCCATGGGAGTACCCTGCAAGGTTGCCATCTCCTTCGGCCATCACCCTCGTTTCTTTATGGTCTCCCAGATGACGCTACCTCACCGTTTGCAAGAGTATGACTTCATTGGAGGCCTTACCGAAAAACCAGTGGAGGTAATCGAGGGCGAGTTCTCCGGGCTGCCTATTCCCGCCTTATCGGAGATAGCCATCGAGGGCGAGGCCTCATTTGACGACCAGTTGGTCGAGGGACCTTTTGGCGAGTTCACCGGCTATTACGGCAGTGGCTCCCGCAAGGAGCCGATAATAAAGGTTAACAGGCTGATGTACCGGGATAACCCCATTATATTGGGGTCACCTCCAGTGAAGCCTCCCGCTGAGATCAGCCGTAGTGCCAGCATCGTGAACTCGGCCATTATCTGGGATGAGATGGAAAAAGCAGGGGTTCCGGACATAAAGGGCGTATGGTGCTATCCGGAAGCAGCCTCCCGATTATTTACCGTGGTCGCGATTAAGCAGCGCTACCCCGGTCACGCCCGGCAAGCGGGTTTAGTGGCCACTGGTTGCAATGCTTCTGCATATCTGGGCAGGTATGTGGTGGTAGTGGATGAGGACGTAGACCCCACTAACCTTGCGGAGGTGATCTGGGTAATGAGCAGCCGTTCCGATCCGGCAGCCTCTATAGATATCATTCGCCGTTTCTGGAGCAGCCCTCTGGATCCGATTATCAAGCAGGGGGAGCCTGCCATGGCTTCTCGGGCCATTATAGATGCTACCCGGCCTTACGAATGGATGAAGGATTTCCCTGCCATCAATGCTTTCCCTCACTCCGATATCGAGGCGGCAGAGAAAAAATGGGGCAAGCTCCTTTTTGGTTAAGAGTCGGATCGAAGGTTCCTTCTGCCAAGACCTGGGTTACACTCTCACAGAAGAAATGGTCTTAGAATCCGATCGCTTGGTTAACCCAACCTTTATGGACTATTTAGTGTCTTACCTGCTTCTACATATTGTCCCACTTGCAAAGAAGGCCCCGTATAGGACCCCTGGAAGGGTAGCTGTATAGTTTTGCTAGCTGGGGGGTTAGATTTCAACCGCAAATCGCTCGCCAGCCAGGGCCTTCTCAAGTGAAGATTTCCAGTTATACTAACTCCCTCGAATTGAAGCTCTTCCCCTTGGTAAGGTTACTTATTTACAAGTGGAATCTCCATTTTTCCCCGCTTTAATTCCATGCAGGTTTTCAATAGTTACTGCTGGAGGTACCCCAAGCAGGGTGACTCCTTGGACTCCGCCTTGTCTCTCCCCCCCTGATTATTTGCCGCACCCCCTAGCCCGCCTCCCGCCGAAAGTCTGCGGATATTTTTTGCGCAGCTTCTGTTCCGCCCTATCCAATGGGGTTAGCAGGGGACAAAGGAGTAGAATCGTATCCTGGCAGTTACCAGTAGGTTTGGTAAACTGGCGAGTTTGTATCCCGGCGAGGGCTCGCCCCGCCCAAATT
>JAZFTZ010000117.1:0-8004 GCA_036446955.1 Thermodesulfobacteriota bacterium | reverse complement strand
GCCCTGGTTCCGGGCCTGACTACAACGGTGTTTTTAGCTGTTTTGATTCACAACGGTCCCACCGGGCTTTCGCTGACCGGTCTGTTTCTTTTGCAGGGATTTTCCTTCAAAGCGATTGTAATGCGCAACATCTTCTGTTTTCTTATGATCCCTATCGGCGCGGTTGCCTCCTATACTCTGCTCAAAACTCTCCCCTTCAGCCTGCTGGGAGGTGCCCTGGCCTTCTCCGCCGGGACCTTTCTTTACATCTCCTTGAGCGACCTGCTCCCCGAGATTCACCGCCATGCGGAGAAGAGATCTTACTCAGTGGTAGGGTTGTTTGGCGGCCTCATCATTATTGGACTTGCCCAGTTGCTCTTTGGCGAATGAAGCTCAGAGGTCTGTACCCCATCATAGATGTTGGAGTAATCGAAGCGGGCCGAGCCCTGAGGGTGGCAGAGGAGATTATCCAGGCTGGGGTGAAGATATTTCAGCTTAGAGCTAAGTCTCTGCCCAGTGGAGAGTTCCTGGAGCTGGCCTCAGAGATGGCCCGGCTGGCGGGCAAGGCGGATGTAAATTTTATCGTCAATGATCGTACCGACATCGCCTTTCTGGCTCAGGCTGATGGCGTCCACCTGGGAAGGGATGACCTCCCTTTAGCCGCGGCCAGAAAGATCCTGGGAAGAGAAAAGATAATCGGATTATCCAGCCACAGTCCAGCCGAAGCCCTCGAGGCTCAAGCGCAAGGCGCGGATTATGTGGCTTTTGGCCCCATCTTTCCCACTTCAACTAAACCCGACGCCCAGAAACCCAAAGGTATAGAAGCATTAAGGGAGATAAAAGCTAAAATCAGGCTGCCACTGGTGGCCATTGGCGGCATCCGGGAAGAGCTGGCCCCCCAGGTGATCGAGGCCGGCGCGGACATGCTGGCGGTCATCGCTGACCTGCTGAATGCGCCCGATGTAGGAGAAAAGGCAAAGAGGTTTGGGGTTTTATTCAAGGAGAACTAGACCGAATGGCTGGTTGTCTGGCTTTCGAATCGAGTGAACTTTTTCAGAAAAGTCAACTTCACCGTGCCGGTGGGGCCGCTGCGCTGCTTACCGATAATGATTTCGGCTTCCTCTCCCTCTGTGCCCATCTTCTCGGCAGACTTGTCCTCGTCGTAGAGGCCCTCCCGGAACAAGAAAAGCACGACATCGGCATCCTGTTCAATCGCGCCCGACTCCCGTAGATCAGCCAGCTTGGGTTTTTTGTCATCCCTTCTTTCCACCTCCCGGCTCAACTGGGAAAGGGCTATCACCGGCAGTTCCAGTTCTTTGGCCAGTGCTTTCAGGGAACGGGAGATCTCGGAGACCTCCAGGTAGCGCTTCTCAGCCGGGCCCCGCCCGCGCATAAGCTGAAGGTAATCAATCACGATCAAGCCCAGGTTATGTTCAGCCTTCAGCCGCCGGGCCTTGGCCCGAAGTTCCAGGACATTCAAATCCGCGGAATCATCAATGAAAATCGGTGCCTCGGAGAGGATTCCCGCGGCTCTGGTGAGCTTTGGCCAATCTTGTGACTCGAGAAACCCGCTTCGCACCCGGTGGGATTCAACCTTGCCTTCCGAACAAAGCATTCTCAAGGTGAGTTGTTCCTTAGAGCTTTCCAGAGAGAAGATGACTACTGGTATTTTAGCATTAAGCGCGGCATGGCAGGCGACATTCAGGCAGAAGCTGGTTTTACCCATTCCTGGCCGGCCAGCCACCACGATCAGGTCAGATTTCTGCCACCCGGCGGTGAGTTTGTCCAAATCGGGAAAGCTGGTAGAGACTCCGGTGATCTGCTCCTTTCTCTGGTACAAGGCCTCGACAGTGCGGAAGCTGTCCTTGATGAGCTCTTTCATGGTCGAGAAGGTGGGCGTTACCTTTTTTTCCGCTATCTCAAAGATCTGAGTCTCGGCTTCATCTATGAATGTGTCTACATCCTCCATGTCCTCGTAGGCCCTGCCCACGATCTTGGTAGCCACCCCTATCAGGTTTCGCAATCGGGCTTTGCCCCATATGATTTTGGCGTATGAGATCGCGCCGGCGCTAGTGGGAATAGAGTCATTCAGTTCTATGAGATAAGACAGGCCACCGACCGAGTCCAGCTGATTTTTTATCCGCAGTTTGTCGCTGAGGGTGATCACGTCTATGGGCTCATTCTTTTCCCAAAGTTCTACCATGGCCGAAAATATTTGCTGGTGGGAAGCACGGTAGAAGTCCTGCGGGGATATGATGTCCAGGATTTTGTTCAGGGTGTAGTTTTCCAGCAGGCTGGCGCCCAGAAGCGCTTGCTCCGCGCCCAAATTCTGAGGAGGCAATCTTTGAAGGCTTTCCTGCCGGGTCATTCTTCTTCGGCCTGAGGCGCGACGACTGAAAGTTTCAGATTGGCCTGGCGATCTCCAGCTAGCTTTACCGGAACCTGGTATTCTCCCAAACTCTTTATCGGGTCGGGCAAAATGATTTTCCTTCTCTCTATTTCCAGGCCCATGTTGGCCAATTCTTCCTCGATGTCCAGATTGGTGACCGAGCCAAACAATTTCCCTTCTTCGCTGACCTGGCGTACGAAAGTCAACGACAGGGTCTCCAGTCTGTCCACCTCATGTTGTATTTGCGTTTGTTCCTTTTCTGCCCGCTGGGCGGCCAGTTTTTTTAGGTGCTCAAGGGCCTTTATCCTTTTAGGGTCTGCCTCGACCGCCAAACCCTGGGGTATAAGGAAATTTCTGCCATACCCTTTCTTGACTGAAACGACATCGCCTGTCTTGCCGAGCCTTTGGACGTCGGTCATTAAGATGATTTGCACTTTATCCTCCCGGGTCAGTTGGTTGTTTACTGCTGCGCTCGAATCTTAAGAGATGCTGGCGCTAAAGGGCAAAAGCGCTATGCTCCGGGCTCGCTTGATTGCCTGCGACAATATCCTTTGGTGCCGAGCGCAATTTCCCGAGATGCGTCGGGGGATGATCTTGCCTCGTTCCGTGGTAAAGTATTTCAAAGAACGCGGGTCTTTGTAATTAATTTCAATCTTAGAATCGCTACAGAAACGGCAGACCTTTCTTCGAATCAGGCCTCTTCTCCTGTTTGGTTGTCTTATATAGGCCATTTATGGTACCTCATCAAAAAGGGATATCGTCATCAACGGTGTTAGTCGACGATGCGGCCGGGGCCTCCTCGGTCGCTTCCTCCCGCCGAGGTCCCAGGAAGTGAACTCTGTTGGCCACTATCTCGACCTTGCTTCTCTTTTCTCCCTCTTGTGTTTCCCAGCGGCGCTGCTGGATCCTTCCCTCAACAAGGACGGCTCGGCCTTTCTTGAGGTAGCTGCCCGAGGTCTCTCCCACTTTTCCGTAAGCCACCACCTCGATGTAACTCACCTCTTCCTTTAGCTCGCCCTCCTGACGGTAGCACCGGTTAACAGCTATGCTGAAGCTCGCCACCGCGGTGCCACTGGGTGTATAACGCATTTCCGGGTCTCTAACTAGATTGCCAGCTAAGAATACTCGGTTGAAGTCGACCATTTATTCCTCCTGGGCTGGCGTTGGCGCGGGCTGTTCATCTTCCTCCTTAACCTGGGGAGATTTCGGAGGTTCCTTAATCCTTATGGTCATGAAACGGAGTACGTCTTCTTTGAGCTTAAGGGTACTATCCATCTCGGCTAAAATTGTGGCGGCCGCGGAAAACTGGTACAGGTGGTACGACCCCCGGCCTTGTTTCTTAACTACATAGGCTAGTTTCTTTTTGCCCCAGTCCTCGTAATTGAGGATGGTGCCGTTAGCCTTTTCGATCAGATCCCTGAACTGTTGAACGTTTTCCTTGATCCGTTCATCCGATAAATCGGCTCTCAAGATCAAGATGGTTTCATAGTAATTCACTCTCCAATCCCTCAAATTGCGGTGGTGTTAATTCACTCTAACCTTAAAAATATACAGCCGACCGCTAGCGATTGCAAGAAATTTTCTCCTTTCTTTTTCATCAGCCTATAACAGTGTATAATTGGCCGAGAAAGGTTAGGGAAATGGATCTGGCGCTTTTGGCAAAAAATTTAGCGGGGGTAAGGCGCTCCTTGGTGCGCCTGGTCATAGTGGCCGGCGTTCTAGCGGTGGCCGGCTACCTATTCAACCACCAATTGATCCAGTTTATAGAGCGGCCTTTGTCGCAGCCATTGGCTTATTTCAAGGTCACCGAGGCCTTTTACGCTGGCTTGAAGGTAAGCCTGTTTGCCAGCCTATTTTTGGTCATGCCACTGATTTTCTTGGAGGTTTGGAAGTTTGCTTTTCCTTTGTTCTGGCCTGAAGCCGGGCGATATAACTGGCTGGTGACCCTGGCAGCCTCCTTTTTGTTTTACGGCGGCGCGTCGGTATGTTATTTGATTGTCCTGCCCGCGGCGGTTAAGTTTTTGGTTGGTTATGCTCAAGGCCATATGGAGCCGTTGATATCGGTGGACAGATATCTTTCCTTTGCTATCGCATTTATATTTGGCTTCGGCCTTACCTTTCAGCTACCGCTGGCCATGGTGTTGCTGGCCCGGGCTGGTGTGGTCACCTCTTCTTGGCTGGTAAAGAACTTCCGCTATGCTGTACTGGCCATTGTTGTTGTGGCCGCTATGATAACCCCTACGCCGGATGTATATAACCTTTCCCTGATGGCCGGCCCATTGCTGGTGCTTTATGGAGCCAGCATCCTGTTGGTCAAGATATTTGGAAAGAGGGGTTAATGTGGGGGCGAGGCTGGCCAGATTCTTTAGCCGGATAAGAGACCTGTTTTACAATTTGGTTCATAGTCACCATAGCTCCCGTCAGATCGCGCTGGGCTCGACCCTGGGTGTTTTCTCGGTATTCTTCCCGCCTTCGGCCTGGGCCTGATGATTTCGCTGGGTCTGGCCCAGCTGTTTGGGCTCAATAAATTGGCCGCGCTCATCGGGGTGGTGATCATGAATCCCTTGACCGCGCCTTTCTTCTGGGCGCTGAGTGCGCTGGCGGGGGTTGCCCTCATGCCGGGGCCAACGGAGAGGGTGTTGGGCAAGATGGCCGAATTACCTAAAAGCTGGGACCTGTTTATCGCCCTGATTCGAACCGGAGCCTGGAGGCAGGATATGGTGGATGTTGTGGCCATTTACCTGGCCGGCAACCTGGTGGTTGGCTTGACTTTTGCCGCTTTGTTCTATATCGTGGTAAAAAACGCGGTCGATATCTGGCGCAGAAAAAACGCCCGAATATTACCTCAATAATAATTGAGTTATGTTTAAAACGCTGAGAAAAAGTATAAGACGGCAATTCCTGACCGGCCTTTTGGTGGTGACTCCCCTGGCGGTCACTATTTTCTTCATCCGGTTCCTGTTTGGCTTTATGGACGGTCTGTTCGGACCAGCGTTGGCCAGGTTCATCGGCGTAAAGATACCGGGCCTGGGAATCATCTTCACCCTGCTGGCCATCTTCCTTGTTGGGCTGCTTACCGCTAATTTTGTGGGCAGAAAGTTAGTGGTAATCGGTGAAGCACTGGTCACCCGCCTTCCCATAGTTAAGACGATTTATTCCAGCTCCAAGCAGCTGATTGAGGCGCTGTTTTTGCCCGCCAGTCATGCCTTCAACCGGGTGGTGTTGGTTGAATTCGCTCGCCAGGGTTCTTTCGTGGTCGCCTTCGTGACCAATAGCACCACTCTGGAATTCCCTGGAGGTGAAAAGAAAGAGCTGGTGAGCGTGTTCATACCTTCCACGCCACTGCCTACAACCGGCTGGGTATTTTTGGTTTTTGCCGAGAATGTTATCGACCTTCCCATTTCAGTGGAGGCTGGTTTCCGGCTGGTTGTCTCAGGGGGAATAGTATCTCATCCTGGATTGCACAAACTTGCCCAGGAGTTTAGCAAAAGGAAGGAGTTTTTTCTCGGGCCAGTCGAAGGCCCGGGCAGGGTCAAGGACTGAAACGAAAATGGATGATGTCGCCGTCCGTTAGAATATAATCCCTGCCTCCCAGGTGTAATAGCCCGGCCTCCCGCACCTTCTGTTCCGAGCCCTGGGCGGCAAAATCGGCCCAGGCCATCACCTCGGCCTTAACGAATCCTTTTTGAAAATCAGTGTGAATCTTACCCGCCCCTTGGTAGGCGGTGGTGCCCTGGGGAACGGTCCAGGCCCTGGTTTCCTTGCCCACGGTGGTGAAAAAGGTAATCAGTCCCAGCAGGCGGTAGCCACCTTGAATCAGCTTTTTCAAGCCGGATTCCTCTATTCCCATCTCTTTTAGAAAATCTCGCTGTTCGTCCAGCGGCAGGGAGGTGATCTCCTCCTCGATCTTTGCGGAGATGGTGATCAGCGGAGCGGATTCTTTTTCTGCCAGCTGCTTAAGGGAGGTCAGAAATGGATCGCGGTTGCCGGCCTCCCCCAGGTTAGCTAGATAGAGCACCGGCTTTATGGTTAGCAGGCCAGCGGCGCTCAAGATCCTGGTTTCCTCCGAGCTGAACGAACAGGCTCGTAAGGGGAGCTCCTGGTTAAGAAGGGAGCTCACCCGAGCGAATAGCTCTAACTCGGCTTTGGCTTCCTTTAAACCCGCTTTGATCAAATTTTGGGCCTTGGCCATTCGCCTTTGGCTGAGTTCAAGGTCGGCTAATATGAGCTCGGTATTTATTATCCCTGCATCCCTGACCGGGTCGATTGTCCCGGTCAGGTGGGCTACCTGAGGATCCTCGAATCCGCGCAGCGCGTGGACCAGCACGTCCACTGCCCGGATGTGGCTCAAGAACTGGTTGCCCAGACCTTCGCCCCGGCTGGCTCCAGCCACCAAACCCGCCACGTCCACGAACTCGATTACCGCCGGGGTAACCTTCTCCGGCTGCACCAGCCGGGCAATTGTCTCCAGCCGTTCATCCGGTACCGCCACCAGCGCGCTGTTGGGCTCGATGGTGGTGAAAGGGTAATTGGCACTGGCTGCGCCCGCGCTGCTCAACGCGTTAAAGATAGTGGTCTTGCCCACGTTGGGGAGACCTATGATGCCGCATTTAAAACCCATGAGCAGTTCTCGAATCCGACGACGGCTAAGGCAATTACCAGGCGGCTAGGCATTAAACTTATTCATCGCCCTGGCTTCCCCCTCGGTCAGCAGACAAGTCAGGGCTTTCTCAGCTTTGGCCACCATTTGGTTAAGGTCGTCCATCTCCTCTTCGTCGAAAGGGGAGAGGACATACTCCGCCGGCTCCTGGCCCGGCCGCGGCCGGCCGATTCCCAAACGGATGCGTAAGAAGGAGGCATCCTCCAACCAATCTATGATGGAGCGCAGCCCCTGGTGGCCTCCATCCCCCCCGCCCTTTTTTATCTGAATCTTTCCCAGAGCTAGGTCAAGATCATCGTGAATGACGATCAACTCAGCTAGGGGGACTGAAAAATTATTTACAAGCTGGGCCAGCGCCCGGCCACTGGAGTTCATGAAGGTTTGGGGTTTGATCAGAAGTACCTGTTGATCGGCTATCATTCCCTGGCCCAGCCGGGCTTGGAATTTCCTCTTGTCCCAGCGAATTTGGAAAGCCAGGGCCAGGTTGTCTAGCAGCATGAAGCCGACGTTATGGCGGGAGAGCTGGTAGCGAGGACCCGGGTTTCCCAGACCGGCGACCAACTTCACTCACGCGTCTCCTCCTTTTTCCCCTGGGGTTTTTCCTCAGCCGCCTCAGCTTCCTCTTCTGGCTTTTCCTCCACCGGTGCCGCCACCTTTTCCACTGTAGGAGGTGATACCGTTACCACCGAGAGGTCAGAGCCGGAGATCGCCACCACCCCTTCCGGAAGCTGCAAATCGGCCACGTGCAGGGAGTGGCCAATGTCCAGAGAACTGACTTCTACTTCCACATATTCCGGTATCTGGGTAGGCAGACATTCCACCTCCAGCGTACGCAGGTTGGGCTGAAGGATGCCACCCTGTTCTACACCGATCGCATCGCCAACGAAATGCAACCCCACGCTGGCTGTTATCTTCTGATCGATAAAAACCTCGTGGAGGTCGACATGAATGTATTGTAAATGAATGGGGTCTCTTT
>JAZFTZ010000116.1:0-4192 GCA_036446955.1 Thermodesulfobacteriota bacterium | reverse complement strand
GCGGCCAACATGGTTCTTTTCTTGGCGCCGGAAACCAACGGCGAGCTTGCCTATCGGGCCTTCAAGTCCGAGGAGGAGCGAACCGGCTTGCCCTTGGCTGATTTGGCCGAGAAGGTGAGAGGGGTGCGGATGAATTTCGGGGATATCGTCAGCCAGCCCCAGCGCACTCTCATAAGCCCGTGTTGGTCCGGAATGGTAAATGACGGCCGGGCTTATGCCCCCTGGTGTATGAACGTGGAAAAGTTGGTCCCCTGGCGCACGCTGACCGGCCGACAGCACTTTTACCTGGACCACCCCTATTACCTTGACTTCGGGGAACATTTACCTACCTACAAGCCAAAGCTGGACCCGCTCAAGAGCGGTGATACTGCGCTTAGCGCCCAGGGTAATGGAAAGCTGATTCTCAACTTCCTTACCCCTCACGGGAAATGGCATATCCACTCCACTTTTTCCGATAATCACCGCATGCTCACCCTCTCACGCGGGATCGAGCCCTGCTGGATGAATGATAAGGACGCCGAGAAGATCGGGGTAAAAGACAACGACTGGGTGGAGGTCTACAACGACAACGGCGTTATGGCCACCAGGGCGGTGATAAGCGCCCGTATTCCCTCAGGCATTTGCATCATCTACCACTCACCGGAGCGGACCATCTCTACTCCGAAATCAGAGATCCGCGGCGGACGACGCGCCGGCGGCCACAACAGCTTGACTCGCACCCGGATCAACCCGGTGGAAATGGCCGGCGGCTACGCCCAGTTCACCTACGGCTTCAACTATTGGGGCCCGGTGGGGGCGAACCGGGACACCTATGTGGTGGTGCGGAAGTTGGAGAAAGTAGAGTGGTAATAATATAGGCCCGAAAAGGAGCAGTTTACATGGATATTCGTGCACAAATTTCGACCGTCTTTCATCTTGATAAATGCATAGGTTGTCATACCTGTAGCGTTGCCTGCAAGAACATTTGGACCGACCGAAAAGGCACCGAGTACATGTGGTGGAACAACGTGGAGACTAAGCCCGGGACCGGCTATCCCAGCTTATGGGAAGACCAGGAGAAATATAAGGGCGGCTGGGAGATGGCCAGGGGAAAGCTCCGCTTAAAGCAGCCGGGCCGCTGGGGCGGATTGGCCAATATCTTCTTTAACCCTAACCTGCCCATCATCGATGACTATTACGAGCCCTGGACCTATAACTATCAAGAGCTTTTCAACGCGCCGGAGGGAGACGACCAGCCCACCGCTCGACCCATCTCCATGATCACTGGCCGGCCGATGAACATTGAGGCGGGGCCGAATTGGGACGATGACCTTGGCGGCTCGACAATATACGCGGCCAACGACCCCAACCTTAAAGGCCTAACCGATGAAGAACGGGAGCAGCTTAATAAACTGGAGCGGATGGTCTTCTTTTACGTTCCCCGCATCTGCAATCATTGTCTGAACCCGAGCTGTGTGGCCTCCTGCCCGGCCAGGGCGATTTACAAACGAGGCGAGGACGGCATCGTCTTGGTCAGTCAGGAAAAGTGCCGGGCCTGGCGCATGTGCATCTCCGGCTGTCCCTATAAGAAGGTTTACTATAATTGGGCCACGGGAAAGGCGGAGAAGTGCATACTCTGCTACCCCCGGCAGGAGAGCGGCGATGCGCCAGCTTGTTTTCAGGCTTGCGTGGGGCGCATCCGTTATCAGGGCCCGCTGCTTTATGACGCCAGCCGCATCGAGGAGATAGCCTCCTGCCCGGAGGATAAGCTGGTGGAAGCCCAGCGCGACCTGGTGCAGGACCCCTTTGATCCGGAAGTAATCGCGGCCGCGAAGGCCAACGGGGTTTCCGATGGGATGGTCAATGCTGCTCAGCGCTCGCCGGTTTACAAATTTGTCAAGGAGTGGAGACTGGCATTGCCTTTGCATCCGGAGTTTCGCACCCTGCCGATGCTTTTTTATGTGCCTCCGATGTTGCCGGTGCTGGGCGCGGTGAAGAACGGGCGGTATAATATCGCCGGCATTGATGGCGGAGATGAGGAGTCGCTGCTCAATTCGTTGGAGCAGGCCCGGTTACCGTTGCGATTTATGGCTAACCTGTTCAGCGCGGGTAACGAGGAGGTGCTAGCTGAGACATACCACAAGCTCTTCAGTGTCAGGGTGTATATGCGAGCTCAACGGGTAAACGATCTGCCCCAAGCCAAGGTAAAGCAGGCTCTGGCCCTGGGGAACACTAGCCCAGAAGAGGCTGAGGCGATCTTACGATTAACCTCATTGCCCACCGCTGCGGAGCGGTTCGTTATTCCGCCCTTGGCCCGGGAACTAGCCCTGGAACCTACCCTGGACCCCTTCACCCACTCGGCTGAAGCCGGGTTCGGATTCCGCAAGCCGGCTCAGCGGAGATGGTGATGACGGGTAAGGGAATGGAAGAAGGTCGTATGTTTGTGCTTTTCGCCGAGATCCTCCAATATCCTGGGCCAGATATGAGGGATGTGGCCAAGGAGTGCGAAGCCTTGGTTGCATCCAGGCATCCACAGGCCGCCGCGTTGCTGGCGGAATTCTTGGCTACTACCGAGGGAATGCGCCGCGCGCGGCTGGAGGAAGAATATACGCGCGTTTTCGATATGAACCCGGATAGCTCTCCCTACGTGGGATATCACCTATTCCAGGATACCTACAAGCGCAGCCTTTTTCTCATTGAGCTTAAGAAGCGATACCGGGAGCAGGATTTTCCTTTAGACCAAAAAGAACTGCCGGACCACCTTTGCCTGATCCTTCGCTTCTTGGCGAAAAGCAAAGATGACGAATTGAACCGAGAGCTGATCGAGGAGGCTATCCTTCCCTCCCTCGATCAGATAGTGAAGAAAAATGAAAAATCTGCTCAACCAGCCCAAGAGCTGGGGGTATACCGGTCTGTATTGGAGGCGTTGAGGCTTATCCTCCAGCAACAGCCAAAAGGGACCAGAGCTGATGGTCCGGTTGGTCTTCATCAAGGAGGCAGTAGCAATGTCTGATTTCGTGTTGTTCGTAGCTTTCCCATATGTTTGCATCGTCCTGGCTGTGCTGGTGGGGATATATCGGTACTTTGATGACCGGTTTTCCTACTCCAGCTTCTCCTCGCAGTTCTTGGAGAGCCGGAGGCTGTTCTGGGGTTCGGCGGCCTGGCATTATGGCGTCATCGTTATCCTGCTGGCCCACTTAGTGGCCCTGCTTTTCCCGCGCGCCTGGGCTGATTTAGTCGCCGCACCGGCGCGGCTCTATGTTATCGAGGTGACCGGACTGATCTTGGCGCTGGTGATCATCGTGGGTCTGGTGTTGCTAATAGTGAGACGGCTTAGCAATGCCCGCGTCTTTGTGGTCACCTCGGCCATGGACTGGGTATTGCTGGCGGTTCTCCTGGGCCAGGTGGTTTTAGGCTTTTGGGTGGGGCTCTTCTATCGCTGGGGTGCGGAATGGTCGGTGCACACGGCGGTGCCCTGGTTGGTATCCTTGGCCAGTCTCAACCCCCAGGTTGAGCATATTGCCCCTTTGCCCTGGGTGGTCAAGCTTCACATGCTGGGCGGTTTCATTATCATCGCGCTTTTCCCTTTTACTCGCCTTGTACACCTGGTGACTGTTCCCATCAGTTACCTATGGCGGCCGTACCAGTTAGTGATCTGGAATAAGCGCCTTACGCGCTAGTTTTGCAAGCTAACCAAGAGAGATGAATGGACTACGTTAAGCCCGTGGAAGTAGTGGCTGAATGCCTTGATGTCGCACAGAAGAAGGCCAGCTTGCCTATCAGGGATATGTTGCTGAGAGGGTTTCTGTCCGGGGTCTTTCTTGGCTACGCCACCTCTCTCTCACTGGTCATATTGGCTCAGGGGCTGCCCCCGATTGTAGGTGCAGTTGCCTTTCCGGTAGGGTTCGTAATCCTGACGCTGCTGGGATTGGAGCTGGCCACCGGGAACTTCGCCTTGTTGCCGCAGGCGTTTATAGCCGGCCGGATTAGGTTAAATGGACTGTTGCGTAACTGGGGCTGGGTCTACCTGGGCAACTTATTGGGCAGCCTATTTTACGCGGCGCTTTTCTATCTGGCGATAACCAACTTCGGTACGGTGAATGGTGACCCGGTGGGGGATATAGTGCGCCAGCTGGCGCAAAAAAAGACGTTGTCCTACATGGCAATTGGCCTCAGCGGCTGGAGTACCGCGCTGGTGAAGGGTATTTTGTGT
>JAZFTZ010000115.1:0-4365 GCA_036446955.1 Thermodesulfobacteriota bacterium | reverse complement strand
GATGCCGTCTTTCACAGTCAGGCCAGGCCCAGCTATCCGGGCGCTGAATCCCTGGTGACCACCTTGGCCGATGGTCTGGATAGGTATTCCAAGAGTTATGGTAAGATAGCCGACCGGATGTGGGAGCGATATATTCAAACGGGAACCTGCGATTGGGTGGATAAGGAGTGCGATGACAAAGCTGAAGATAAACTTTGTAGAGCCCAGAGCTAACTTTAATGGCTTCGACCGTTACACCTTACCTCTTTTGGGAAGTATCTATATGGGAACCATCCTTAAAGAGCGAGGACACCAGGTAAAGGTATTTTCCGAGCTATTCAAGCCGGTTTTTGATGAAAAGTCGGACAGCGTGCACCCCTCGGTACTGGATGCCGACGTGATAGGCATATCGGTGATGACCCCCACCGCCCTTCGGGGATATGCCTTGGCCCGGGCGATAAGAAAGGCCCGGCCGGGCATAAAACTGGTAATAGGTGGTGTTCATCCCACGGTAATGGCGGATGAAGCCCTGGAGTTCGTTGATTGCGTGGTTCGGGGGGAGGCCGAGCCATTGCTTCCCGATTTGTTCGATGACCTTCCCTCCAAGGAGATCGTTTGGGGAAAAAGGGTGGAGGACATCAATAACTTGCCCATACCGGATCTGACTTTGCTGCAATTCGCCAAAAGTCCTTTGAAGTGGGCCCCTATCGCCACCGCCCGAGGTTGCCCGCACGACTGCACCTTCTGTCTGGTTCCGGGTATCTGGGGAAACAAGTTCCGGTTTCGGGAGGTGGATCTGGTGCTGGAGGAATTGCAGCTTCGCTACCAGAGCGGGCACAGGAACTTCTTTTTTTATGACGATTACTTCACTGCCAAGCGCTCCCGGGTGATAGATCTCTTGGAACGGATTATCAAGAGCCCAATGAAGAGTTTGTCCTGGACCGCCCAGACCCGGGCTGACATTGCCAACGACAAAACTATTCTCAAACTCCTGAAGAAATCAGGTTGTCAAGCCCTGTGTCTGGGGCTGGAGTCGGTTAACCCGGCCACCCTCAAGGCTTACCAAAAGAAGCAGACCTTCGAGGAGATGGAAAGCTGCGTGACCAGGATCAGGGAACACGGCATCTGGGTACACGGCATGTTCGTCCTGGGGGCCGACGAAGACGACCTGAACACTATAGATGAGACGGTGCAGTTCTGTAAACGGCTGCGGATGGACTCGGCCCAATTCTCCATCCTTATGCCAATCCCGGGCACCAAGCTTTTTGACAAGCTGGATAGCCAGAAGCGGATATTCACCAAGGATTGGTCTCTTTACGATGGGCTACACGTGGTCTTTCATACCTTAAAGATGTCGCCTCTGGAATTACAGAAGAACGTGCTAAGGGCCTTCACTAAGTTTTACGGCTTCACCAACGCCTGGGGGCCACTGGCCTACCTTTACGTCCGCTACCTGCTGAGTAAATGGAAGCGCTTTAACGGGGATTTTATTGAGTCCCTTAGTTCCCTGGAGTCTTATTATCCCCACATCAATCTGAACCTGCCTTGGTCGAAAAAAGACTAGGCTTTCCGGCCGCGATGGTTGTCGATGAAAAATTTCAGCCGGTAGTTCAATCCCCCTTGGCCGTCGTAGAATATGCTGATGATGGGGATACCGGCAGTCTGCTCCAGTTGGGGCAAGATGGCCGCGCTTATGGCTCCAGGCATACAGCTGAAAGGTGCACAGTTGACCACCGCGGCTACTCCTTGGCGAGCAAATATGGCCGCCCGGCCCAAGGTCAAGATGGCCTCGCCGCCGAAGTTCACCGGGACATATTTTGCCCCCTCTTCCATGACCTGGCTGACAGAGGGTTCGGGGCGGTCAGCCAATAGTTTCTTAGCTGGCCTGACCAGCTCATGCTCTGACCGGGTCATGAGGTAATTCTTCAAGGCGGAACAGGTTCTCGGCCAGAGGCCGTCCCCTCTCTGTTTGCCTTCCCATTTTTCCATCGCGGTAGTGTACAGTATCCATTCCACCGCAGGGGTGAGCCAGGCCTCGCCGCCATGTCTCTCAATGGAGTCGATTAACCCCTCGTTGCAGAAGCTGCTGCAACGGACGTAAATCTCACCCACGATTCCAATAAGGGGCTTGGGCGGGCCGCCGGTGGGAATGGCAGCTAATTGATCAACCGCCCGGGCGAGCGCGGGGATCAACTCCTGCTTTTCGCTGAAGGCAGCTTCCATATTTTGCAACTGCTCCTCCAGCACCTTATTGGTCTGGCCCGGGTTTAACTCGTAGGGCCGCACCCGGCAGGCAGACTTGGTGAGGGTATCGCCCACCACCAGGGACTTGAATAAATTGCGCCGCAGCCCCTCTTCCAGACCCTGGTAACTATTTTGACTGGAGGGGGATAGTATCGGCACCTGGTGGTAGCCGGAGCGGTTCAGTATTATCCGCTGCAACAGGGCATACTGGCCGAAACGGCAGGGTCCGTCCGCGGTGGGCATGAAGAAGGCGTGTTCCCTGGGGTCGGCATTCAGCTGGTCAAGCTTTCTCAGGAAGACGCCGATGGTAACCGCCAAAGGTAAACATTCGCTTCCCCGGGTCAGCGCCCTTCCCCGGGCCAGGTCTTCCTGGCTCTCACCGGGCAACGCCTCACAGCTATAGCCAAAACCGCGAAAGGCAGCGGCGAAAAGACGAGAGGCTATCGGGTGCATGGGCGGTATCCAAATCTTGCGCCTTTTAAACTCGATATTAGTTGCCGGGGGAATGTACAGCTCGGTTGCTTCATATTTGGGTTTCCAGGCCCGCACTACGTCTAAGAACGCCTCCACCCGGGTAATATAACCGGTATCCGCGCCGTGTTCGTCCACCTCCAGGATCAGAAACGGCTTATCCCCCATCTCGTGTTCGGCGAAGTTAATCAAGAACGAGTCAGGCCCGCAGTTGAAGTTAGTGAAGTAAACCGCGAACAGGCGTTGATTCTTTTTTACCCAGCGAATGGCATTGAGGATGCGCTGACCATGAGTCCAGAACATATTTGCATACGGCTCTATATCGTCATCTAAGGGAGGAATGAAATCGATGGGAATGACCCGGTAGCCCAGCTCAGCAATCTTTCGAGGCAAAGCTAAATTGGCCCCCAGGTCGATGGTATTATAAGGTCGGCCGACGCAAACTATGCCGACTTCATCCCTTTCCTCGAGCTCATCGAGAAGACGTCGGCCTTGCTGCAAGCAGGCGTCGGTGAAAGCCCGCTGGGCCTCAAGCGCTTTGGTCCAGGCCTGCTCCAGCTCCTTTCGGCTCCGCCTCAGCCTTTTGCTTAGCACGGCGGACAATTGGTCTACCATCCGCTTTCGGGGCCAGCGGAAATCTATCACCGGCGCCAGGAACCTTTCACTGGACAGCTCGTTCAACTCCAGCGCGCTTCGGGCCACCGCGGTCATGCCCTGGACGTAAGGACAAAAATAGCTGTTGCTGGTCAACGGGTTTGGCTCCGAGCTTATCATAAAGGGGGTGAATATGAAATCCACCTTCTCCTTAGCGGTCAAGGAGCTGATATGTCCCAGGCAGAGCTTGACGGGAAAGCAAAAGTCGGCTGCCGCCAGCTTGATGCCTTGTTGGATGATAGCAGGGCTGCTGGCCGGCGAGAGGATGGTCTTGAGCCCCAGTTCGGCGAAGAAACGGCGCCAAAGGGGGTAAAACGTATGGGTGGTCAGCCCGCGAGGTAAACCTATTACCGGGGCACCCTTGCCCACTCGGGGCGCGCCCCCAGGGGCAAAGAATAGTTTTTCCCGTTTCTTAAAGGCCAGGAATTGCTGATTGCTTTTCTTACCGGTATCTTCCGGCTCTCGGCCGCACATATACCCCCAGGAGGGCACTTCCTTTTCCCCCTCGATGTGGGCGTAAGATATCTTGCAATGGTCACGGCAAACATCACAGTTCTGATAGCTAACCTCTATTCGGCGGCTGGCCAGCTCAAGCCCCTTGAAGCGGGAGGGCTTCTCGACCTGCTCCATGGCGCGCCGGGTGAGAATGGCTACACCATAAGCGCCCATAACATGGCAGTAGGGGGAGACTACAACCTCCACGTTGAGCAGGTTTTCAAAGGCTGCCACCAGGCCGGGATTTCGTGCGGTTGCACCTTGAAAGAATATTTTATCTTTGGAGACATACCTCTTGCCCACCACCTTATTGAGGTAGTTGCAGCAAACCGAGTACATGACCGCGGCCATGCACTCAGCCCGGCTGTATCCCTGGCGCATTAATTTGTTGACGTCTTGCTCCATGAAAACGGTGCAACGGTCCGAGGTACGGGGAGGACTGATTCCCTGAACTACCTTACCCACCTCGTTCAACGGAAAGCCCAGCTTTTTAACCTGCTCCTCCACGAAGGAGCCCGTGCC
>JAZFTZ010000114.1:0-19157 GCA_036446955.1 Thermodesulfobacteriota bacterium | reverse complement strand
TGCCTGCTGACTACCCAGGTTCAGAGGCTTGCCTTTTAAGAAGGTCATTATGCACATGTTGTTCATCATGTCCAGGGTTATGACCATCTTCTTGGGGCCTTTAACCGCGGGAAAGTGAGCCGCGGCTCCCTTAAGCGAGGGTACCTTCATCTTCATACCCATGGCCGAGACCGAGCCGCCGGTGGTGTTGCCGTTGGGATGGCAGGCGTTACAATTAAGCCCGGTCGAGTTGTTACCCAGCTTGGTGTCTGTGAACAGCTTCTTGCCCCGCTTGACGGATGCACCCACCTCGTCCGCCTGGACTAGGCCGATATTTGCGGCCAAGAACAGCCCCGTGACTGTCAGGGCGACAAAGAAATATCTAGTCATGCTCTCCTCCTCCTCCTTTAGAAGTTAGGTTTACTTGAGCTGGCTTAAATATTCAGCCAGCGCCTTGGTCTCTTTATCTACAAAAGGGAAGGTAGGCATGAAGGTTCCTGGCTTCACTTTTTGCGGGTCCTTGAGCCATGTAGTCAGCCAGCTCCTGTTTCTCCTTTTTCCTACCTTGGTTAACTCCGGACCCACCCGGCCCCCTTTCCCTTTAATATTATGGCAGGCGAAGCAATCATAGGCCTTAACCAGCTCAGCGCCTGCCTTGGTAAGCGGCAAGGCCAGGATTCGCTTCCTATCTATCTCTTTCTTGTTGCTGAGAAGGAAGCTTATCAGGTTGCGCCTCTCCTGGTCATTGACCGGTGGTTTGGGCATGAGGGTGCCTGGTTTTATCGCCAGGGGATTGGACAGCCAGGGATTCAGCCAGCCCCGGGTACGGTGGTTGCCCACCTGGGTAAGGTTCGGCCCTACGTCTCCGCCTTCACCCTTGATGGTATGACAGAGGGGACAACCCCTCTGATTGAACAACTCCTGGCCCGCCTTGATGGCCATTTGCTCCTCAGTAAACCCATTGCCGGGGATAAATAAAGCGATAATTAACACCACCGTAGGAAGAAAAAGAGCCAATTTCATTGCCCACCTCTTTTTGAGGTTATCCCATTAATATGAACAGCATATCTGCTATTCGATATGTTAACGTCAGTTCTACCACTTTACCATTTAATGATTTGTTAGAAACCTTACAATTCGCCCAAAAAATTATCTTTTCTCACCCAAGGGTTGGTAACACCGGGCTCCCTTCTTATTCCCCACCCGGCCCCGATAACAGCCGCACATATCTTTCAATGGACATCGGTCAAACCGGGGTGAACGAGGCACACAAATGGTCCTGCCCAGCCTTATCAGGTTTATGTGGAAGGAATAATATTTTGCCGGCGGGACCAGCCTTTCCATAATCTCGTGCGCCCTCTCGGGAGTCGCTTTGGCAGGTAAAAGCCCCAGCCGTTTCGCCACCCTGAAGACATGAGTATCCACCGGGAAGGCTGGCTGGCCCAAGGAAAAGAGCAAGACACAGGCCACAGTCTTTGGCCCCACCCCATTAAAGGAAAGAAGGATATCTCTTACCTCTTCCTGGGGCAGATTCCCTAGTAAATCCAAGGAAAGACAACCATAGCGCCGCTTTATCTCCGTAAGTATTGCTTTAATCCGGAGGGACTTCACATTGGCCAGACCGCCCGGCCTTATGGCCGAGGCTATCGCTGAAGGGGATGCCCTTGATACCCTCTCCCAGCTGGAAAAACGGCTGGTGAGCGACTGAAAGGCCCGATCCCGGTTAACATCGCTGGTGTTCTGAGAGAGAATGGTGAATATGAGCTCGGAGAGGGGATCGCGGCCGGGTCTGGGTTTGGGCTGGCCGAAATGTCTCTCCAGCCTGTTAATCATTTCCTTCACTTTCAGCTCGGTCACATTTGCTCCTCGAGCCAACTACTGAAAAGATAACACAGCCGGTAGAGGTTTATTAAGCTGAGTTAATAGTAGTTGATATTTTTTCTCACCGTGCCATAATAATTTAAAGAGGGTGAGGCCTCAGCGGATTCCCTCTATCACAATAACAGAGCGGGATACTCCTATCCTAAGAAGGCAAGAACAGGAGGTTTTGGGAATGAAAACCAGGCTAGCTATCTTGCTAGTACTAACCCTAGGCGCTGTATTATTGCCAGCTTCGGCCCAGGCCAACTGGTTTAGGTTTGGCTTCGGCTGGGATGGGCACCATCGGGCCCATACCCGTTTTGGCCTGGGGGTAACGGTGCCGATTTACCCCTACGCCGTGTACCCAGACTACTATTACTATGGTGAACCATACGTCGCCTATAAGCCGCGACCGGTCCAGGCCAGGTATGGAACCCTGCAGATCCAGGTGGAGCCGGCTGAGGTCGAGATCTGGGTCGATGGCAGGTTGGTGGGCCGGGCCCTCGATTTTCGCGGCCCGACCCTGGTATCCGTTCCGGCTGGCAGCCACATGGTGGAATTCAGGCTGGCCGGTCAAACCACCACTACTCAAATCTACGTCGGGCCAGGTTCCACTTCGGTGATTAGCCGGAATCTCACTGCCCGCCCCTATCCCCCACCTGGCCGACCGGCATCCGGCTATTTGCGCCTGGATGTAACACCTGCTGATGCGGTCGTTTACCTGGATGGCCGCTTTTCCTCGGTAGCTGGAGAATCAGAAGTTATCACCCTGCCGCCGGGTCGCCACCAAGTGGAGGTGGTCATGCCAGGATACACATCGTACTCCACTGAAGTGGTTATCCATCCGGGTAAGGAATCCAGCCTTAAAATCACCCTGGGGAACCTTCTAAGCAAACGGGGCCGAGGGTCTTCTCTGGGGAAAACCCCTTAAAAAGGGTTCTCCCAACACCAGCATTCCTTGACTATTTTAGAGTGACTGTGTTAAGTAAGGGACAGCTTATTTACAGCCTGGTAAAATATTCAGCTAACAGCTTTACCGGGGCAATACTGACAAAATGGCCATGTAGTCTGTTCTATAGTCTAAGAGGTTGACGGTGAGGCGGTTTCCCCCACCAGGCAAAGCTTAGGCCAGGCCGGTCAAAAGCTAGCTTTGCCCGAGCGGGGTTAAGGAAATATCTTAATAAAGGTTTGCGGGTAACCGGGGGAGGGGCGCCGGAACCCGTCCCTCAGGGAGTTACCAACCTGGTAATTTAAACCAAAGGAGGACGAAGATGTTAGCTGGCAGCGTAAGAAAGCCTTTTTACCTGGCCGCGGCATTGACCTTGGGTATGCTTTTGATCCTGGGAGCAATCTCTGTCAGCCAGGTCTTTGCCCAGAAAAAGGAGATCACGGTAGGATTTGGTATGTCTTTGACCGGTAGGTACGCGCCGGGCGCGGTAGGTGAGATGCAATCCTATCAGCTATGGGCCGAGGATGTGAACAAGCGGGGCGGCATATTTGTAAAGGAGCTGGGCAAACGGCTGCCGGTCAGGCTGGTCTATTACGACGATAGGAGTATCACTGCCGACACGGTCAGGATCTACGAAAAGCTAATCACTTCAGACAAGGTTGATCTGCTGCTGGGCCCATACGGCTCGGTCGGCCATTTCGCGGTGGTGCCGGTGTCAGAGAAGTACAAGGCTCCCATAGTGGGCAGCACGGCCGCCTCGGTGAAGATCAGGGAGATGGGAGCCAGGTACCTTTGGTTCCCCACCTCGGCCATACCTGACCGGCAGATGCAGGCGTTAGTGGACCTGCTCAAAGCCAACCGAGACAAGATCAAAAACGTGGCCGTGATCTACCTGCAAGAGCTGTTTCCCCTGGAGAACCTCAGGTTCCTGATACCGGCGCTGAAAAAGGCCAAGATACCCATCATCCTCCAGAAGGACTATCCCGCCGGGGTGACCGACTTAACAACCTTGCTGCGGGAGGTGAAGGGTAAGAATCCGGATGCCGTTATCGCCCTGACCTATCCGGCTGACGCATTCGTGGTGACCTCTCAGGCCAGGGAGGTGGGGCTGAACCCCAAGTTCTTCTTCGAGCTGATTGGCCCGGCCGTGGTGGTCTTCGGACCCAAATTCGGCAAGGCCACCGAAGGTATTACCACTATGGGACACTGGAGCCCCAAAGGCAAATGGCCAGGGGCCAAGGAATTTTACGACCGTTATAAGGCACGCTGGAAGCGAGAGCCCGATTTTCTCAACTCCGTCCTTGGCTACATGGCCGGCCAAATCCTGGAGCAGGCGGTGGAGAAGGCCGGGTCGCTCAACTGGGCTAAGATCAGACAAGCGATAGTTAAATCGGAATTCTCCACCATAAACGGCCCGGTGAAGTTCAAAGGACCGGAGAACATCAGGACACCGAGCATGATCCTCCAGTGGCAGAAGGGAATGCTGGAGATTGTTTGGCCGCCGAAGTCGGCTACTGCCAAGCCGCTGATACCCAAACCGGCCTGGCCTTAATATTAATCGCCTGACAACTCGGGTAAGGCAGGAGTAAAGGGAGGGAAATCCTCCTCTCGGTGGGAGAATTTTTGCATCTCTGACCAGTTTGCCAAGATATTTCAGCCAACATAGGGAGGTAGACGATGCCTGATTATCAGGTGGTAGGTAAAAATGTGCCCCGCCCGGATGCCTGGGATAAGGTGGTGGGGCGAGCTCGCTACGCGGTAGATCTGTCACTAGCTGGTATGCTGGTGGGCAAGATACTCAGAAGTCCTTACCCTCATGCCCGGATAGTCAATGTGGATACCAGCCGGGCCGAGAGGCTTCCTGGAGTTAAGGCAGTTCTTACCGGCGGTCAAAGGGGGGAGACGAAAAAGGAGGTCTTGCCCATGCGGCCCGGGGAGCAACACATCCTCGCCACCGATAAGGTGCGCTATATAGGGGATGAGGTTGCCGCGGTGGCCGCGGTGAACGAAGAGGTGGCCGAGGAGGCGTTGGAGCTGATAAAGGTAGAGTACCACCAGCTAGCCGCCTATTTTGATCCCCGGGAAGCCATGGCGCCGGGCGCAGAGAAGATTCATGACGCTGAGGGCAATATGGCTGCTGCTTTCGACATCATCAGGGGAGATCCCCAGCGGGCCTTCAGCCAAGCGGAGCACGTTTTCGAAGACAGCTACAGCACCCACATGCAACATCAGGGGTACCTGGAGCCAATGGGTTGCCTGGCCGATGTCGATGCTTCAGGTAAGTTAACCGTATGGGTGGCCTCTATGGACCCTTCCGGCGTACGCCTGTCTATGGCCAAGATCCTCGACATGCCAGAGAGCAAGGTCCGGGTCATCCAGGCATACGTGGGCGGGGCCTTCGGTGGAAAGATCACTATGCTCCCCATCTATCCTATCAGCGCGCTTCTGGCCATGAGGACAGGTCGCCCGGTTAAGATCGTTTACACCCGGGAGGAAGACTTTATTGCCACTTTGCCGCGTATCTCTGTCTCCATTGAGCTTCGCACCGGCTGGAAGAAGGACGGAACCTGGCTGGCCAAACAGGTCAAGATAATCGCTGACAATGGAGCCTACCTGGACCGGGGCCCCCGCATTGTGGCCCAGATGATGGTGTCGCCCGACTGCCTGTACCGTATCAAGAACATCAAAACGGAAGCGAAGGTCGTTTACACCAATAAGACTGCGGTGGGCGCGATGCGGGGATTCGGGGGCACCCACATGTTATTCGCCCAGGAAAGCCATTTGGACCGGGTAGCTGAGGAACTGGGAATGGACCCGGCCGAGTTGAGACTGAGGAACGCCACCAGGGCGGGAGACGTAACTGCTCATGGCTGGGAGATACACAGCTGCGGGCTAGCTGAATGCATCAAGGAGGTTACTCAGCGGATAGGATGGAAGGAGAAAAGGGGGCGGGCTGGCCGGGGTCTGGGCCTGGCCTGCGTTACCTATGACACCGATGCCCGGCAGGCGCCGGGTTTTGGCGGGTCGCTGGCCTATGTGGAGATCCTGGAAGACGGCAAGGTGAAAGTGGTCTCGGGTGAAGCTGATTACGGCCAGGGTTGGAACCTGGTGGCCGCCCAGATAGCCGCTGAGCAGTTAGGTCTTCCTTACCAGGATGTTCAGGTTACCACGCCGGACTCAGACTTTACCCCCTACTCCAATGGCCCTTGGGGTTTAAGGGTCACGGTAAGTGGAGGCAATGCGGTAAAATTAGCCGCCGAGGATGCTAAGAGGAAACTTTTGCAATTGGCCGCCGAAAACTTAGAGGCCAATGTGGGCGACCTGGAGATAAGGGACCGAAAAGTTCAGGTACGCGGCACTCCCCAGAAGGCGATCCTGGTGGCCAAACTGGCCCGCAATGAGCTGTTGCGCCGCGGTGGGTCAGCTATTATCGGCCGGGGGCTGGATGAGTATCCCGGTACTGTTCCCCGCCATCCGGTTACCCTTTATGGCAATACCTCGCGCGCCTATAACTTCGGGGCTCAGGCAGTGGAAGTAGAGGTGGATGAGCAAACCGGGGTGGCCAAAGTCGTCAGGCTGATCTCGGCCCACGACCTGGGCAAGGCCATCAGTCCTGTCTCCTGCGAGGGGCAGATAGAGGGGAGCATAGTAACCGGATTGGGCTACGCCACCACCGAAGAGATGTTCTGGAACAAAGGGCAGATGGCCAATCCCAACTTCTGCGATTACCGCATGCCTACCGCCCCGGATGTCCCACCGCTGGAGACGGTGCTGGTGGAAACGCTCGACCCTAATACGCCCTTTGGAGCCAAATCAATCGGCCAGCCAGCTACCATGATGCCGCCTCCGGCTATGGCCAACGCTATATATGATGCTCTCGGGGTGCGCTTGCATAACCTACCGTTCAGCTATGATGCAATCCTCTCCCGATTAGAAGGGAAAAAGGCTAGCTCCCCCTCGAACTGACCAGGATGATCGATATGGAAAGGGCCCTGGCCATTATCCTCCCAGGACTGATGATTGGGGGTATCTATGCCCTGATCGCCGTAGGTCTGAACCTGATGTACGGCACCATGAGGATGCTGAATGTGGCCCATGGCGAGCTGATAATGATGGGCGCCTATGTTGCCTACTGGCTCTTCACCCTTTACAAAGTAAGCCCCCTCGTCTCTATAATCTTGATAATGGCCATAAGCTGTGGGCTGGGACTGGTGCTCTGCAGAGTGATATTTCTTCCCATTATCAACTCCTCTAAGTCACCGGAGGTGCTGGAATCCAGCTCCCTACTCATCTTCTTCGGCATATCTATCATCCTGTCCGGCAGCGCCGCGCTTATGTGGACCGCAGACATAAGGGGCTATTCGTACCTGACCCAGATTATCGAGCTGGGGAATGTACCCCTGACGGTCAACCGGCTGACGGCCTTTCTGGTGGCCATAGCCGTGAGCCTGGCCACCTTCCTGCTGCTTAATAAGACTATGTTTGGCAAGGCAATAAGAGCACTGATCCAGGATCGGGATGCCTCTCAGTTGGTGGGGGTCAACCCGAACCGGGTGTATATGTTCAGCTTTGGTATTAGTTTCGCCCTGGCCGGGCTGGCCGGTGGTCTGATAAGCATGTTTTACGAGATAAATCCTTATATCGGCTTACCCTACACCATCACCGCGTTCATCATTATCGTGTTGGGCGGTTTGGGAAACATAATGGGCTCACTTTTGGCCGGCTTTATCCTGGGCTTGGTGGAAACCGTAGGAATAAGCTTAACCTCCCCGGGACTGAGAGCGATAATTAGTTATGCTTTCTTTATCGCCATTATTTTGCTTAGACCCAGGGGAATCTTTGGCAAAGGTGGTTAGCTGGTGAGAAAAGGAGCCTTCGCCCTCGGTTCTATCCCCATTCTACTGGTTATGGGCACCCTACCCTTGTACAGCTCAGATTATGTGATCTCCATTGGTTTAAACATATTGATGTGGGTCGCGCTCACCGAGAGCTGGATAATTCTGTCGGGATATACCGGTTATATCTCTCTGGGCCACGCTACCTTCTACGGGATCGGTGGTTATATGATGGCCATCTCCTGGCAGAGCCTTCCCTTCCCGGTGGCAGTAATTATGGGAGGGTTGGGCAGCTTGGCCGTTGCGCTGGCCATCGGGTTCCCTTGCCTGCGGGTCCGCGGCCCGTACTTCGTCATACTGACTCTCGGTTTAAGCGAGTTCACCAAGTACCTATTCATAAATTGGGAGGTGAACGTTACGGGGACAGTAGGCCGCCTGTTGATGGGCGCGCCTGATATTAAGACCCTCTATTATTCCATCCTGGTAATCGCGTTGGTGACTGTGGCGGTGGCTTATGTCATAAAAAGGTCCAGGTTCGGCCTGGCCCTATTCAGCATCAAGGAAAACGAAGACGCGGCCGAGTCGTTAGGGATACATACCAGCCTTTACAAATGGCTGGCCTTTGGCATTAGCGCCCTTTTCCCTGGCTTCGTCGGCGCGATTATGGCCTTGCGCTCGACTTACATCGATCCCTATACCGTCTTTGACCCTTTCGTCTCTTTCCAGGTAATTATCATGGCTTTCCTGGGCGGGTATGAGGATGTCCTTGGCCCTTTGCTGGGCGCTCTCATCCTGACGCTACTTTCCGAGGTACTTTGGGCCAGGTATCCTTACTATTACACCATCATCCTTGGGGTTATTTTGATACTGATCATCAAGTTTCTTCCATCAGGCCTTATCGAGCCGCTAAGGAGGTTTACCGCGTTAAGCCGGGCCTGAAAGGGGACATTTTATGCCGTTTCTGCAGGGCGAGAAGGTAAGCAAATATTTCGGCGGTATCGCCGCGCTTTCCGAACTTGACTTTGAGGTCAGGGAAGGGGAAATCCTGGGTTTGATCGGCGCCAACGGCGCGGGAAAGACCACCCTTTTCAACATAATAAGTGGGGTTTATAACTCCAGCGCGGGCACGGTGAAATTGGCTGGCCAGACTATTAACGGACTTAAGCCTTACCAAATTTGCCGTAAAGGAATCGGTAGAACCTTTCAAATCGTAAAGACCTTCCGCAATTTGACGGTGCTGAAAAATGTGATGGTTGGCAGCCTGTTTGGGACCGAGCGGGCTAAAAGCCTGCTGTCCGCCGAACAGGAGGCCGGGGATATCCTGAATTTTGTCGGGCTGGCCGACAGGGATAACGTCCCGGCCCAAGCGTTGACTCTGGCCGACAGAAAAAGATTGGAGCTGGCCCGAGCGCTTAGCACCGAGCCCCGTCTTCTCTTGCTTGATGAAGTCCTGGCTGGGCTCAATCCCTCGGAGACCTTAAAAGCCATGAAACTGGTGGAACGAATACGGCAGGAAAAAGGGATAACCGTATTCATGATTGAACATGTCATGAAGGCCCTTATGGGCCTTTCCGACCGGGTAATCGTCCTTCATCACGGCAAAAAAATCGCCCAGGGCACGCCTCGGGAGGTGGCCAACGACCCCCGGGTCATAGAGGCTTATTTGGGAAGCCCGGGCGTGGCCTAGGCCAGAGGGATCAATATTAATGCTTAAAGCAGACTCGTTGGAGGTTTTCTACGACGTCATCCAGGTGATCTGGGGTGCCTCCTTCCAGGTGGCGCCGGGCGGGATAACCGCGCTGCTGGGTTCCAATGGCGCGGGAAAAACAACCATTCTGAACACGCTGGCCGGACTGATAATGCCTGTCTCCGGCAGTATCGTTTTTGAAGGGAAAGAGATTAGCTCCTATCCCGCTTATCAGCGAGTGGCCCTGGGAATCTCCCTGGTGCCAGAGGGTAGAAGGCTCTTCCCATACCTGAGCGTACGAGATAACCTGGAGATCGGTGCTTATACCAAGCGGGCTAAGGCGCAGATTGCCCGGACCAAGGAATGGGTATTCCAGCTATTCCCCATATTGGCCGAGCGAACCAAGCAGATGGCCGGCCTGCTCTCCGGCGGCGAACAGCAAATGCTGGCCATAGGCCGGGCACTTATGTCCCGGCCGAAGCTACTCATGCTGGACGAGCCCTCCTTGGGGTTGGCCCCTATCTTAGTGGCCCAGCTGTACGAGCTGATAAAAAAGATCAACGATGAAGGGGTGACCGTCCTGCTGGTAGAACAAAACATTCAACATGCCCTCCAGATCTGCCACCAGGCCTTCGTTCTGGAAACCGGCAGAATAACGTTGCAAGGCCCGGGGAAAGAGCTGTTACAGAGTGAACACGTGAAAAAGGCTTATCTGGGCCTATGAGCCGGCTTACGCCTGGAATAATCTCGGCCCCATATCCCCAACCGATTACGTCTGGCCTCCTGCTCCAAGGCCTTGAGCATGGAGAAGTACTTGAGGTTGGGGGCGCGGCGAATCACTCGTGCCAGGCCGGCCTTTACCAGCTCGGCATTAACAAAGGTGGAATTCACCCATATGTAAGCGAGAAGCCTTCCGTAGCGGTCCCGCCTCTCTTTATCGAATTCCAGGGTAATGACTTTGGCTGTGACCAGTCTCTGATTGAGACCCTTTGCCTCCTGGCCCAGGGGCTCTCCCCTTCTACCATAAGAGGGGTTTTCAATCTCAGGGGTATCCACGCCAATGTACCGCACTCGAAGGTCACCCTGAACCACAATGGTATCCCCATCGATAACCCTGGTCACCAGAACCCGAAAAGGCTGGCCCCTATCGGGAATAAGATAAAGCGCACCAACCATGAGAGCCAGGAAAGGAATTAGCCAGAGCAACTTCAGCTTCTTCATCATGAGGCGTATCATTGTTGGGCTCAGAAATTACTTCGATTCTTAACCGGCAGCGATAAACTAACACAGAGAACTAGCCAGGGTCAAACCATGAGCTGATTCCATCTTTGACCAGTTAGAGACAACCCCGGGGGACGGGGCCATGGGCCCCTGGAAAACTGTTACCGCCAGGGCGAATCTAGCTTATACTTTAGTCAGGGTATCTGGCGCACGAGAGGAGGTCATGACTACAAAGAGAGCGGCTACACTGATTGGGTTAATACCTTTGCTGTTGGCCCTGCTGCCTTCTATCTCAACCTCAGCCGAGAAAATCTCCTCAGCCAGGCTCGATAACGGGATGAGGGTTATTTTGGTTGAAAACCGGGCTACTCCCCTGGTATCAGCCACCATCTTTGTGAAAGTAGGCTCCGCCTACGAGAATGAGCATAATAACGGCCTTTCTCATCTCTTAGAACACCTGGTGTTTAACGGAACGAAGACCAGGACTCAGGAGCAGATTTATGCCCAGCAAGCCCGACTGGGCATCTTCGAACATGCCTCCACCAGCAAGGACTGGACCACCTTCACTTTCGTTTTCTCCAAAGAGAACCTGGAGGCCAGCCTGGACCTTTTAAGCGATATGCTGTTCAACTCGGTAATTCCTGAGGAGAAGCTGGCAAAGGAGAAAGGCATCGTTATCGAGGAGTTGCGCCGCTTCCAAACCAGTCCCAGGCAAGCGGAGAGCCAACTCATGGAGGAGGTCTTCTTCCAAGGCACGCCTTACGCCTTTACCGCACTGGGAAGGGAACGGATAATAAAAGAGCTCTCCCGCAAGCAGACCCTCCAATTCTACCGCCGCTATTATCGACCAGCCAACATGGTAGGCCTATTTATCGGCGACTTCTCTCCGGTAAATATGGATAAGCTGGTGAGGAAGTTTTTCAGCTTAAATAAAGTTGATAAGTCGCTCCCCCGTTCACCTGGGCCTCCTGCCATCATCACGCCCCGCAAAGAGAAAAGGTCAGGTTCTATATCTCAGCTAAGCCTGGCCTTCCCCGGCCCCGGAGTTAAATCTCGGGATATGCCGGCTTTAAAGTTGCTGGCCTCGGTCTTGGGTGGGAAAGGCCCCCGGGGGTTGGAAACCCGGCTCAAGAGTATGTTCCCCTCCTCCGTCCTGGATATAGCCAGTTACGTTGAGCTCTTCCGAGACTTTTCCCGGCTCACCATCAGATTGACCCTGACACAAGGGGCGCCGGCCTCAGCTATCCTTGATCTACTGAGAAGCGAGCTTTCATATTTTGCTCGCCAGGGGACTGGTTACATTGAGCTACAAGGAGCCAAAAACCGCCTGCTTACCGACTGGGCCAGGCTTAGAGACCAGTTCCATTATTTCGCCTATTTGAACGCAGCATACTTTGTCGAAGGAGCGTTGCCCCAGTTGGCTGCCCTATCCCAGGATATCGAGCAGGTGAGCCTGACTGACCTTAAGAGAGTCGCCAAAAGCTATCTCGCTCCCTCGAAACAGGTGACCCTGGTAATTACACCAGCTAAAAAAGAAAAGGGGGCCGCCGGCCCGGTTAGGAAAAAACTGGCCAACGGCTTGACCCTAATCGCCCAGCATAATCCCCACTCGATGATAAGCGGGATTCATATCCTGGTTAAAGGGCGCTCTCGCCTGGAACCCGAAGGCAAAGCCGGCTTAGCCGATTTCCTGATGCGTCTCCTGCCCCGGGTAAAGATAGCCGAATCGGGCCGTTCCCTGGCTGAAGAGCTGGAGAGATTAGGCGCCCGCATCAAGGTGGTGGATAACCCTTTTCTCCCTTTTGACGACTATAGCCGGTCACGACGTTATTCCGAGGTACGGGTGCAGGTGCTGGACAGATACTTTTTCCCTGTGCTGGATCTACTGGCCCAGGCCATGATCCCGGCCTCTCTAGCTCAGGAAGAGGTGGAATCAGTGCGTAACAACCACCTCTCCGTCCTGGCTGGCTTTGCTCATAACCCCGAGCATGTGGCTGAAGGTCTCTTCTATAATGAGCTATTCGCCGGACATTCATTCTCCTCCCCCCTGCTGGGCAGCGCGGAGACGATTAAGGCAATAACCTCGAATGATTTAGAAAATTTCTGGAAGGTCTACTTTTCAGCCCAAAACTTGGTCGTGACCATGGTCTCCGGCCACGACACTGAGAGCATGCTAAACGCTGCCAGCGCTCGATTCAGCTCCCTTGGCTCCCCAAGCCACTATCCACCTCACCAAAGCAAACCTAGAATGAAGCCAGAGAATAAGGAAATCACTCACCAATTGGGCGCGCGCCAGGGTTACCTCCTCTATGGGGGATTGATCCGCAATGTTGACCCGAACCAAAGGCTGGCCCTGAGTTTGGCCCTGGCCATTTTGTCCAAGAGGCTTAAGCAGATCGTTAGAGAGGAAAAAGGACTAGCCTATGAAGTCGGCGCCCGATTTAGACCGGCCGAGGGCTTCGGCTGGTTTGAGATCTCCCTGGGGACTAAGCCAGAGAATCTTGCCCGCGCCCAGGAGTTGGTGAAGGCCGAACTGGCCGAGTTCAAGAAGGGAGATATAAAGGCTCGGGAACTGCAACTGGTTAAGACCGCCATAAGAAGCCGGCGGCTAATTCGAACCATGACCACCATCAATAAGGCTTTCTACCTCTCTCTCTCCCAACTGGATGGCGGGCCGCTCCCCAGCCCGGATGCCTTCGAGAAGCGACTGAAACGGATCACCGTTGCCACCGTTAAGCGCGCGGTCCAACACCTTCTTCCCACCAGCGGCCTGATTACCGTGTTGGTGCGCTAGCGTATAAGTCTGTCCTTGTGGGGGAAACCCTGTCTGTGCAAAACACTTTAAAAAGGGTTCTTCCCCAGACTCCTTCCCTAATTTTTGAGTTATGTTTTGATTGGCGCTATTTTGCCAATCAAAACCCAGCCCCAAGTTTGGGAGGGGGGATCGCCGATACCCTGGCGGTGAGCCATCTATCTGTCACCATATCCAAGCGAATGGTCGAGGCTGGAGAACGGGTTGTTCCAAGCACGCCTCTTTTCGAGATAATCGATATCTCTCGGGGCAAGCTGTTGGTTGATGTGGGTGAAAAGGACATATCAAATGTGTAGAAGGGTAGGCAAGCGAAGGTGGTGGTCAAGTTCGACCAGCAGGCCCGACAAGTTAAATCCATCCAGGATATGTACCTGGCTGGCAAAGGTGGCATGCTGGTCCCGTTCAAGGAATTAGCCCGGATAGTGGTAGAGCGGGCGCCGGTCGAGGTGAGACATTTCGACCGCAACCGAGCCATAAGCATATTCGCCCGGGCGGACGACAAGGTGATCACGCCGCTGGAAGCCAACGCCAGACTGGTGGAGAGATTCCGAGAGATTTACCAGCGATACCCTGGCTACCACCTGGACTTTAGAGGTCAATTTGATGAGTTCAAACGGGCTTTCTCTGACCTCAAGGTGTTGCTGGTAATAGGGTTGGTGTTAGTGTACATTATGCTCACCGCTCAATTCAAATCCCTGGTCCAACCCCTGATAATACTCTTTGCTGTCCCGCTGTCCTTTATGGGCGCGGTGCTTGCTCTGATACTTACCCAAACCTTTCAGTATTCCCGTGATATATGGGATCGTGGCCCTGGCAGGTATAGTGGTTAATGACGGACTGGTGCTGGTGGATTTCATCAACCGGAGCCGTCGCCAGGGAATGAACCGATGGCGCCATCCTGCGCGGTTGTCAGCTGCGCCTTCGCCCGGTACTGTTAACCACGATCACCACCATAGCCGGGCTTCTGCCCATGGCCACCGGAGTGGGAGGTAAATCAGAGATATGGATGCCGCTGGCTAACACCATGGTGTGGACTTCTGCTGGCCAGCCTGCTCACCCTGGTAGTAGTCCCTGCCCTGTATGCCATTCTGGATGATATCAAGGTTGGTCTAGCTCAGTTATCTGGCCAGGCCTAGTAGGACTAAGAAAGGATCTGTTTGAGAAAGTCGAGAATAGTCTGTCCGGAGAGGACCAGGCCGGCGCCTATTATTATCAATATCATCCCCGCCACCACCCGAGATGTTACCCTCTCCATGCCCGGTATGAAAAGGAAGGCCAAGCCCACCGAAAAAAGGGGGTAGGAGCTGGCCAAGGGTGACACCAAGACCACCGAACCGAATTTAAGCGCATAGAATACAAGCACTAATGCACAGCCGTTCAGGATACCGGCGGGAACGAGAAAAGGGATGGCCGAGCGAGTGAGTTTAAAATTCCATTCCCGTTTGAGAAGACAAAATAAGGGGAATATGACTGCCGAGGTTACACTGGCCACCGCCGAACCGAACAGGGGCTCCACCCCCAGCGAGAACCCCCATTTCCTCGCATTGGAGGCCACACCCCAAATCACCGCGCTTGCCAACGGGAAGAGCAAGTCCCGGCGGCGCCAATCCTTATGAGCTTCGCCATAAGAAAGGACGAATATGCCAAAGACTATCCCGACCGTTCCCACCAATATCGGTAAAGTCAAGACCTCATGAAGGAATATTACCGCAAAAAAAACGGCAAAGAAAGGGGTAGAGGCGGAGACAGGCGCAGCCCGGGCCACCCCCACCCGGTCGAAACCGATATAGAGGAACAGTCTTGCCAGGGTGCCGACTATCGCGCCGTCAGCAACAAAGACCCAAACACCCGGGCTGTAACTCACTTGCTCGGATACCAGGCTCAGGGACAGCGCCCATAACAGCAGCGCGTTGACCACCAAGGCAAACTGGGTGGCCGTGGCCGCATTCACATAGGCCAACGACTTCCTGGTAAATACATGAGAGAACCCATACATCACTGCTGACGATAGAGCCAGTAAACCGGCTAAAAACATAGCTAGTCCTCGACACGATAGCCAGTTGTCTTTAACATAAAACTCTGTTGACCGCAAATCGAAACGTATCAGCTGGCCGGTACTGGTTATTTAAACCAGCTAGCTTCATCAGAGAGGGAATGTTTTTCAGGAAAGATAGGGGTTAAATCAGGTCCGGGGAAACGGCCAGGCCTTGAGCCGATTCGATTATCTCTGCCGGCTTTCTCCCTCCCTCTTCACTCACCACTGCGGTAACCAATTTCAGCGGGGTCAGGTCGTAGTATAAATTTATTACTTCCAGGCCGGCCGGGGGGTTGTCCCACACCTCCTTCGGGTTGCCGGGCTCCTCCTTAAGAGCAAAGGGGAACTCGGCTGGCACGACCTTCTCGGACGTGGCCAGCACGTAAAAGGGTATGGCCAGCTCCTTAGCCGCCAGGGCCAGCCCCCAGGTACCCACCTTATTGATAACGCCCTGGCTGGCTACCGAATCGGCACCCACAAAGACCACTTGCGCCTGAGGCAGGTAGCGAAAGGCGGTGCTGTCCGCCACCAGCTTCACCGACAGGCCTTTACTGGTAAGCCTCGTCGCCAGGTCTCTTCCTTCCAGGATGGGGCGGGACTCGGTAACAATGAGCTGGAACTGTTTCCCTTCCGCGTGGGCAACCTCAAGGGCAGCAGCAACCGAAGAACTATAGGAATGGGTCAGCACAGTGTAGCCTTCCTGGATGAAGGCGCCGGCATGGTGGGCCAAAGCCCGGCTATTGCTCTTAAGTCGAGCGAGAAAGTCTGCCACCACCTCCCGGGATATCTGTTTCAGGGGCGGAAGCTCTGTCTCCTTCAGACTGAGCAACAGGCTGTTGACCATATTGAAGATCGAGGCCATGGTGGGCTGAGCTGCCATCAACGCCTTGCCCAAGGCCGCCAGGGACTTGCGAAAATCGGCCGGGGACAGGTGATCGCCCCCTATCTCCCTGAGCATAAGGTCGGCCGCCCGCCTGGTCAACTCAGTGGCCCCGGCCCGGTTATCATCCCTTATTGCCTGTACAAGTCTATCCAGCTCCATCTACCCACTCCTGACATTTATGTTATCTCAGCCAACTGCCACAATCAACCCTCAGACGCGGCAGTGGACCCTTTTGCGGGGAGACCCCTTTAAAAAGGGTTTCCCCCCGCACCCCCCTCCTAAATTTTGGGTTGGGCCTGGATTGGCGCGAAAGCGCCAATCCAGGCTTAGCATAAAGTTTGGGAAAGGGGTCTGGGGAAGGGTTCGCCCCACAAATAGCACCTGCTTCTCCTCCTGAGAGTGTCACCTGGGTCTCTAGACAATATAAATTTGGCTGGGCAAGGCTTGACACTAAACTGTCGTAGACTAAATAATAGGGTTGGCAAGGAGAGCGACAATATGGAACTGGGTGCTCAATTGGTTACTGTAGGTCGAGAGATCCTAACCGGTAGAATCTTGGATACCAATTCCCGCTATATGGCCCAGAAGCTCAATTTCTTGGGCATACCACTGATGCGAATCGCGGTGGTGGACGACAACGTTGATGATATCGCCCAAGAACTCATTCAAGCGTTTTCACGACCCATGTCCATAATAATTACTCTGGGCGGCTTGGGCCCCACGTTCGACGATATTACCCTGGAGGGGGTGGCCAAAGCCTGCCGCCGTCAGTTGGTGTTGAACCAGCAAGCCCGGGAGATGGTCAAGAGCAAGTACAGCTGGTTTCTCAACCAAGGCGCAGTAGACCATGACCGCTTAACCCCGGAGAGGGAGAAGATGGCCTGGCTTCCTGAGGGTGCCACGCCCCTGCCCAACTCGGTTGGAGCCGCGCCCGGTGTGTCGCTCGTTCATCAGGGCAAAACGGTCTTCTCTCTTCCCGGTGTGCCCGCGGAGATGGAGGCCATATTTGAGCAGGCGGTTCAGCCCCGACTGGTCCGGCTGGTCGGCCGCCGGGTATTACTTGAAGAGTCCTTCCTGTCCGGTTGCAAGGATGAGTCGGTGCTTGCGCCGCTAATCAAAGAAGTCATGGCCCAGGTGGCTGGAATCTACATTAAGTCATGCGCCAACCAGTACACGCCTGACGAGAACCTGCAGGTGGTGGTAACTGCCACGGGCGATGATAAACAGGAAACCCAGATCCGCCTTCAGACCACGCTGGAAATACTTAGAAACGCCCTCAAGATCTCTTGACCTCGGCCCGGCTTCGAAGAGCCTTCAAGATCTCTTCCCGGGACAAGGGTATAGTTCTAAGCCTTACCCCACAAGCCCGGTACACGGCGTTGGCGATAGCCGCGGCGGTGGGTACCAGCGCGGCCTCCCCCACCCCTTTGGCGCCGAAGGGGCCGGTCGGCTCGTGGGTATGACAGAGGGTGACCGTTGACGCGGGGATGTCCAAGGAAGTGGGTAACTTATAATCGGTTAAGTTGGGGTTTAGCACCTTTCCTTGTTCCAGGTGGATCCGCTCAAATAAAGCATATCCCAGCCCCTGAGCAAAGGCCCCCTCTATCTGGCCCTCCACGTTGGTCGGGTTTATCGGTTGGCCGCAATCGAGCGCGGCCCACAGGCCCAACAGCCTGATATCACCGGTCTCTTCGTCCACCTCCAGCTCTACCGCCTGAGCCCCGAAGTTAAGCGCGGCGAATCCCCGCAAAGGCATGCCCACCGCTTTTCCTTTTTCCATCGGGTATGCCTCCACCACGTGGCTGGCCTTCCCTATGATCGCGCCGCCTTTCACCCAATGGGATAACATACCCAATTGCCTGAAGCTAAGGGCTTTCTCCGGCGTCCCCTGGACAAAGACCTTCCTGTCCTGACTGACCAGATCCTCAGGGTTGGCCTCCAGCTTAGAGGCGGCCAGCTTAAATAGCTGGCTCTTGGCATCCGCGGCCGCCGCTTTCACCGCGTTTCCAGATACGAAGGTGGTCCGGCTGGCCGCGGTGGACCAATCATAGGGGGTGGCATCAGTATCGGCCATGACCATGTTAATATCTTCCAAAGGCAGACCTAACTCCTCAGCCGCCATCTGGGCCAGGGTAGTGGCACTGCCGGTGCCCATGTCCACCGCGCCACTGCAAACGGTAACGCTGCCGTCCTGGTTTATCTTAACTAATGCACCGGAGGTCAAATTACCGCTTATGTGCTGGACCAGGGCAACCCCTCTCCCCCTGCTCCCGCCGGCTGTCGCCTGCTGCCAGCCAGACGCCCTGGACACCTCAGCCAGACAATCTTTGAGACCCACAGTCGTCATTATTTGCCCGTCCAGGCGCTTATCTCCGGCCTCAATGGCATTTTTCATCCGGAACTCTACTGGGTCAAGGGCCAGCTTTCCCGCGATAATATCCATTTGGGATTCCACGGCAAAAGATACCTGCGGGCTGCCGTAGCCCCGGTAAGCTCCGCAGATAGGGTGATTGGTATATACCACATAGCCATCCAACTGAAAATTCGGTATGCGATATGGGCCCATGGCCCGACTGGTGGCCGCGCCACAAACCCCCGGCCCCTGGTCAGCGTAAGCGCCGGTATTGAATACCGTCTCCACCTGACGGGCAACGATGGCACCATCTTTTCTTACCCCCGACTTCACCCTTATCTTGGCCGGGTGGCGGGGCCGGGTCATGGAGAACTCCTCCTTGCGGGTCAAGATTATCTTAACCGGCCGGCCGGCCCGCTGGGAAAGGGCAACGGCAATGGATAATATAAAGATATCCTCCTTACCCCCGAATGCGCCGCCTACCTGAGCGCTTATGATGCGAATCTTATTCTCCGGTATAAGCAGTCCCTCAGCCACACGGAT
>JAZFTZ010000113.1:0-6323 GCA_036446955.1 Thermodesulfobacteriota bacterium | reverse complement strand
GGTAATCAACGAGTAAGGTCCCGTGCTCCGTGCATGAACCTTGTCATCAACCAGATGGTGCAGCTTCAACATGTAGATGTAGCCGACTGTCGTTTCCTGCTCCATCGCAATACCGGTCCTGCCGTCGTACAGCGTCATCTTGCCGTGAGAGGGCAGTCCGGCTTCCGCCAGGCAGTCGTTGATTTCACTTTCCGTTGCACCGTCGAATACCGGCGTAATGGCTTGGAAACCAAGCTTGGCTATCAAAGCCTCCAGCTCCCGCTTTACCGTCATCGGGTTACCGCTGGGAGGGATGCGGGCATCCAGGTAGATGCTTGCCAGGCCGGGCACCGAGATAGGCGCATAGGGGTGGCCGGCTCGAATGGCCCCCACACTGATCTTGGGGATAATGGTGCCGGCATCAAATTGGTAGCTGTTCTTTTTCTCATACTGGATGGCGTACTCTTCAATGGCCTCCACGATCTTGGCCATCTTGACGATGGGGTTGGGATGCTCGGCCAGTTTACCCGGTCGAATAAGATAGGGGGTATACACCCGATGGCCAAATACCGTTATCTTGAAGAACGCGCAACCGGCCTCGGCCCAGGTCATCCCGAAGCTGGTTGTCTCGGCCACCAGGGCGAAGTCGGCCCACACCCCGTGTTCAACCAAATGTTTAGTCCCGATCCCCTTACCCAAATATTTTGATCCCTGAAACTCATCCACCGGGGCCTGGCCGATTTCACCCACCACCATGGTGAGACGGATATCGCCTGCTAACTTAATCTTGCTTTGCTTCAGCGCGCTGGCGGCGATCAGGAAAGCGGCCATGGGTCCCTTGTCGTTGACCACACCCTCGCCGTATACCTTACCGTCAGCTACCCAAGCGCGGTTATGGTAGGGTTGCTCCTCTCCCACTAGCCAGCGGTCCTCGGGGCGCCAATTGGAGGTGTCCATATGGGAATTAAATATCAGCGATCGGCCTGACCCGCTTCCCGGCAAAAGGCCCACCACATTGAACCGGTCCGGCACAACCTCTTGCCTGGTTGCCGGAAAATCGTTATCCACCAGCCACTGGTAGATAAACTCGCCCACTTCCCTCTCCTGTCCTTTGGGGCTGGCAATGTTGCCCAGCTTGGTCGCTAGATCGACCACCGCTTGGCCGTCGATTTGCGAAAGCAATGTTCGGGCCAGTCCTTCAAAACTTTTCTCCTCCATCTCCAGCCTCCTTATGAGCCAATCGCCTCAGACGCTTTAACCCGGGCTAACCCGGGCTACAGGCATCGGTCTTGAGTGATGTAACAGCTAATAACCGGTTTCTTTTACCCGGCCGGGCCTCAACCCGGAAGAGTTACTAGAGCTAGCTGCGAAAATCGAATCAACTTTGTGATATACTCTGTCCACACCAGGGTATTATCATATTTTACTACAGGCAGCCAGTACCTATCAGAACGGTTGCAAGGTGTCAAGTTTCAGGCTGGACTTAGGGGGTATATGTGGGGGAAATCTTCTTTGGGGAAGAACCCTTTCCTGAATTTTGAGTTATGCTTGGATTGGCGCTAGTTGGCCAATCCAAACGAACTGACTCGGGGCTAGGGGGGGTCCAGGGGGAGGATTGGGGGAGTTATAGATGAAGATAGACTGTCACAGCCATATGTTTCCGATGGCCTATTTCAATGAATCGGCTACGCTGAAGAATTTCATACCCGGGTACGAACTGCCGATCAGCCGACCACCGAGTGAATATTTTAAATTAATGTACATGGATACCGTTTCTCACCACCAGCCGGCTTATATTTGCGCCCATTCTACCTCTGGGGCAGATAAGATCCTATTGGGCAGCGATTATCCCTATTCCAGGTGGAAAGACACGGTAAAGGTCATTGAGGAACTGGACATCCCGGCCTCAGATAAAGAAAAGATTTACTCAGATAACGTGCGCAGGTTGCTCAAGATTACCTGACAACCGGCTTCAGTTAACCTGGTAATACAACAATATAGGGCGAGAAAGCTATGAAAGTGGATGAGATAAGTTTCCCCACCCTTTCCGATCTAATTGACCATGACTGGGCCTTGCAAACGTTCATGCGCCTTACCAGGATCGATGCTCCCTCCGGGCAGGAAAAAGAGCTGGCCGAGGAGATAGTCAATATCGTGCGCGGCGAGCTCAGAGCTGACTGCCAGGTTTGCTTTGATGAATGCTTCCGAAGATTTCCAGAGAAGAACCAGGCCAGCTGCGGCAATCTCTTTGTCGATATACCCGGCACCCTGCCAGGAAGCACACTGGGGTTCTCCGCCCATTTGGATCGGGTGGAACCCGGCCGGAGCATAAAACCGGTGCTGACCGATGAAGAGGTAAGGAGCGACGGGCAGACCATTCTGGCAGCGGACGACGTCTCCGGCATCGCCACTATCCTGGCCATGCTCCATGCCCTGGCCAAACATAAGATCGACCACGGGCCGCTGCAACTGATATTTACCGTATGCGAAGAGAAAGGGGTGCTGGGGGCCAAATACATAGACGCAGGTTTGCTCAAAGCTAAAACCGTCCTCTCCTTCGATGGCCATGACCCCAATGAGATTGTTATCGGCGGCTGCGCCTCGCAGAAGTTCACCCTAACCATCAAAGGGAAACAGGCTCACGCGGGCCTGCATCCTGAGGAAGGGGTGAATGCCATTGAGATTGCCGCGCGCGCGATTACCTCTTTGAGGGACGAGGGCTGGCTGGGCAGAATCAAGAAACAGGACAAAGAGGCGGTCTCCAACATCGGCACCTTGACTGGAGGCACCAGCACCAATACCGTGCCAGAGTTGGTTTCTCTCACTGGAGAGGCCAGGAGTTTCCACGAGGGCTTCTTGCAGCAGGTCGTCTCTGCATTCCATGACCATTTTTCCTCGGCCGCTAACGCGGTCAAAAACATCCGGGGCGAGAGCGGAATTGTGGATAACTGGCAGGCTGCGCTGGCCTACCCCAGTTGGAGATTGGCCGAGACATCAGCTGCGCTAACCCTCGCCAGTCAGGCCCTTACCACCCTGGGAATGGAGCCCCGGCTGGCGACCAAAATGGGCGGATATGATGCCTCCAATCTGAACCGCTACCTCTCCACCGCGGTGCTGGGCACCGGAGCCGGGAACGCGCATATGCTCAATGAGAGCTTGAACCTGAAAGAATTCCGGGCCAGCTGCGTCGTGGCCCTTGCCTTGGCGCTTTTATCGAGGGAGACTGAAACTTAAAGTCTTTCCAGCGGGACGGGGCCGTGGGCCCCTCCCCCTAGCCCCGAGCTGGTTTATTTGGATTGGCCAGCTACTGACCCACTACCCCTAGTTGAAAAAACTTGACAAAACCGTCAGGCTTGATTACTAGGATAGGCAAGTCTGCAACTGCCTTTATCGACTTTAGGAATACCAGTTAATGGCCAGTTACGGCTGGCTTATCTTCCCAGGCTAACAGATAAGGAGAACGCGGTGAAAAGATTGCTATATTCCTTGACCGTCATGTCGGTGTCATTATTTTTCCTTTGCCAGGCAAGTCCCGGCCGAGTTGAGGCTGCCGAGTCAGTTAAGATAGGCACTTCCATCAGGGCCTTCTCTGTATACGTGCTGACCTTTTCCGCGGGCGATGAGAACGGGATTTGGAAACGTCACGGCGTCAACGTCGAGTGGGTGCCTTTTAAAGGAGGATCCGCCCAGTACAGGGCAGTGGCGGCCGGCTCATTGAAGTTGGGTTTGGGCCCGGCGGTATCGGAGGTTCGGGCCATCGCTCGGCGCGTGCCTATGGTGATAGTGATGAACTATCAGTCCCTGCAGGAGTTCTTTGTTTGGGTCCAAACCGGCAGTAGATTACGAAAACCCAAGGACCTGCGAGTGGCCAAGATTGGCGTATCAAGGTTTGGTGGTGCTCAACATGCTTACGGCCTGGCCGCGGTAAAGGCCCTGGGACTGGAAAAACAGGCCAAGTTCATAGCTGTGGGCGGTATATCCTCCACCTTGGCTGCCCTTAAGACAGCGAGGATCGATGCTATGGTCCAACCCCTGGAAATCATGGTGAAGATGAAGGTCAAAGGGGAAGTGCGCGAGCTATTGTCGGTGGCTGATCATTTGCCCCGCCCCTGGCCGGCTCACATGCTTTTTGCCCATAAGGATCTGGTAAAGGAAGACCCCGGGACTATTAAGAAGACCGTAAGCGCCCTGCTTGATATATCGGGTTACATCGGTAAAAATCCCCGTTGGGCGGTTTCGAAGATGGAAAAGGTATTAGGCTACCCCGAGGGTGCGGCCAAGCTCATTTATGATAACTACCGCTTCAGCAAGGATGGCAGAATCGACCGCCGGGGTCTGATAAACGTAAGAGATTTTCTAGTCGAGTTCGGCATCGTCCCCAAGAAGAAAGCGCCTGAGCTCAATAAGATTTATACGACCGAATTCACCGGTTAATTCGCGGGGAAAACATTTCGCTAGGGGAACCCCTTTTTAAAGGGGTCCCTCCAGAGGAAAGGTTTTCTTACTGTTTGGCCCGGCTGTTGATTTTAATTCCCAGGCCGAGGCAGTACTGTCTCATCGCGAACAGCTCGCTCGATTTTTTTGCCGCCCCCGCGCTGATGGTAATCGCTTCATAGGAACAATGCGCTTCGCATAATCGGCAAGCGGTACAGTCTTCTTTATAGGCTATATAAGGCTTACCTGAATCCTCCCTATCTCTTATGACGTCATTAGGGCATATCAATGCACAGTTCCCACAACCAACACAGCTATTTAAATCGATCTTCTTTATCGCCATGGCTTATTTCCTCTTTGGCTGAGCTCCGAATTTCGCCGGCTTGTACTTCCACTTGGCTAGCGGTATATCTTCCGTCCAGATCTTTACCTCATCACCGGCCTGCTTGGCCACCACCCATTTGAGCCAATTCTCATCATCCCGATGGGGGTAATCCAGTCTGAAGTGGCCCCGGCGGCTTTCAGTCCTCAGAAGGGAAGCTCGGGCAGCAACATCAGCCAGCGGGAGCATATTTCTTACGTTGTGAAACTTCTGCAAATCGTGAGGGTCCTTGGCCACCACATCAGGCATCTTGTCTTTCAAATTGGCAAGCTCCTTGATCGCCCTCTTTAACATGGGCTCGCTCTCGAGGACGTTAATGTACCTGAAAGACACCTTCAGCAGTTCATGAAAGACGGCTTCGGGCTCTATCCCTTTTTTGCCTCGCTTATTTATGGCCGCGAAGGTCTCCTTCTTAAGCTCGCTTATCGTATCCCGGGCGATGGTCGGTCGGGGCGCGTCCTTAAGATACTTGGCCGCTTGCCGGCCGGCTCGCACCCCCTGGACACTCGTACCAGGTAAAGCGGTAACTGCGGTGGCATCGGCGCCGCCGCAGTAGTCACCTGCCGCGCCTGGCACCCATAGTCCGTTAATGTCCACCTCGCCGTTGGCATTTTTTATTCTGGTGCCGCCCATATGCAGCAAAGCGAAGGAATATGGTATGTACTCGATCTTGTCCTTGGCCAGATCAAGCCCTTGCGATTCCAATCCTTTCATCATCAGCGGTAACGACCTTTTTATAGTATCTATCTTCTGCGCGGAAAGATGGCTGCAGTCCAAAGAGCAAGGGCCTCTGCCTTCCTTCCATTCCCGGAGGATGGCCCGGGCGGTCTCGAACCTTCTCGCCTCCTCCTTCAGTCTTGGATTGTACCTTTCCATGAAGCGCTCGCCTTTGGCATTGACCATTATCCCGCCCTCACCAAATATAACGTGCAAGCCTGGCGCGCCCAAATTCTTCGGACCGATCTGGACGTGGCCGAGCTGGTCCATGTTTCTAAGCTCGAGACCGGCTCTAAAAGCCAGGGCGTATCCATCGCCGCAAGCGCCTGAAGCCCCCATCTGAGCCCGGTTGAAAAGGAGTCCGCCGGCTGCCAGAACGGTTGCTTTCGACTTGAAAACGTAAAACCGGCCGTCTCTGACATGAAACCCCACCGCGCCCATGCATCTGCCTCCTCTTATTAGCAGGTCGACGACCATTATTCTATCCAGCATCTTAACGCCCCTTCTCACCGCTTCAGCTCTGATCTTCCAGGTCAAGTGATGGCCACCGGCAAAGGGCGAGCAGTAGCCATATTTCGAAGTGAGCGTCTTAATCCTCCTGACCGTTCCATCCTTTTCTCTAGCGAACTCCACTCCGAAGCTGAGAAGGTCGAGGAACCTGGGGTAAGATTCTTTGACCGCTATTTCCACATAGTCCTGATCAATCAGGTACTCAGAGTTGTACTCGACTATCTCCCGCATGTAGTTATCCGTATCATCGCCGGGTTTCCAGTAGGGAAACACACCGGCGGCAAAGGCCGAACAACCGCTT
>JAZFTZ010000112.1:0-3782 GCA_036446955.1 Thermodesulfobacteriota bacterium | reverse complement strand
AGAGGGCGAGCGCGTCGGCAGCTGAAGGGGAGGGGGGCCTGCCAAACTGTCGGCCAAGAGAGATTCCTGGTTACGGTCTGGGGTATCGCAGGGGGAAGGGCTTGGCGGAGAACTTGACAAACGTCGCTATTGACATCGTGGACGATGTGCCCTACTGTTGCCGCGTCATAACTAGGAGGCGTGCCAGACCCGCCGGTCATTAATATGGGGGATCTCGGATGAAACCCAAGATTGCGGTATTTTCCGGACCGACCGCCACTATCCAGAACAGCCCACCCTTAATTACGAGCAACAAGGCTAGGCCCATGCATGGCCTCCCGCTCAGGACCAATCCTGACGGGAGCCCTATCCTTTTCGACCATTTGGTTCCACAGCGATTGGCGGCACCGGTAAAAGTGCTGATCGAGCAGTTCAGCGCCCATCCCTTGGAGAAGGACGCGGCCCATCTTTATGGCCCGCCGGACGGCTATCTGGATAGCAAGGGGTTTTTCAGCGCCAGCCGGCAAAATCCCGATGACAAACCGGTCTACAAGGTAACGCTTTTACCTGAGGATGGCCTCTATCTTCTTCCCTACATGGCCATGCAGGCCGACGGCAAGCCATGGGATGGGATAGGCGCGTTCGCCGGGGCACCGCCGGAGAAGTGTCGGCAGACTTTCTACCCGGACGCCTCCCGCATTTTTGAGGAGATCGACCGGACCATTGACGGAAGAGACGGGTCAGGCCGCGGCAATCTGTTGGCTTCCAAAGCCGCCTTTGACTTCTATCGCGCTGCTCCCTCCGGCGGTTACACCAAGGGCCTGGCAGAAGAGGAGCGAACCGATATTAACCGGGGCGATATTCGCGCCGAGCTGATGGGTGAGGACTTCTTCCCCTACCGGCCTCACCGGACCGAAGTCCGCCGGCAGGACTTGGCCCGGGCGACCAATACGGTTCAGCAGGCGCTGAAGACCGGTGCCTATGCCGGCGCCATCTGGTTGGAGGGTAGCCCTACGGTTCAAGACACCACCTACTGGCTGAACCTGCTCATCGATACCAGGCTGCCGATCAGCGGTAACGCCGCCCAGCGAGTTCATGGCCTAATAGGCAATGAAGGCGACCGCAACATCATTGATTCTGTTGAGTATATCCTATCGAAGGTCTGGGCAGACCAAGAAGGAAGCGACGAGATTGGAGCAGTCCTTCTCCAGGATGAGCAGATCTTTGCCGCTCGCCAGGTTGAGAAGCAGGATGCCAGGCCCGGCGGTTACCGGGCCACTGGAGGACATGGCGGCATATTGGGCACCATTGGCGATCCTGGTCCGGTGACCATCTGGTTCAAGCCAACCACCCTGCACACCTGGAAATCAGCGGTTAACCTAACCCGAATTCCTCGCACGGTCCAAGGGATAAAGAAGGTAGATGGAAAGCTGACCAATGTAGAGATGAGGGTCAAGGACGACGATGGACTCCTCAGAGGAGATGCAATTCCTAATGTGACCAGCGTGAGATACCATCGCTGGAGCCAGGATACTTCATTGGAAAGACCCGAGGAGGAGGTGGAGATCTTGGCCAGAATTGAGAAGAACCTGAAGGATTTTCCGCTCGCTGGCCTTGTGGTAGAGGGCAACACTCCATATGGCACTGTCTCCAGGCGGATGGAGAAGGCCTTCGACATCGCCGCGCTGAGCGGTATGCCGGTGGTTAGGGTAAGCCGCGGGGATGCCGGCGGGATGGTGCCGGTCAATCCATTGGACCTGACCATCGAGGGGAACAACTTGACCGCCGGAAAGGCAAGGCTTCTGTTGATGGCCGCGTTGATGAAGTTCGGCAGCCTTCCCCCGGCCGCTGATCCCCAAAATCCCACCCCCGAGGAGATAAGGGCTCTCCAGGAGAAGATCAATCAGTACCAGGAGGTGTTTAACACCCACTAAAAGCTGATTTTTCGCCTAGATTGGCAGATGCCTATTTCCGATAGTCTATTAGCCACTGTCAAAAATAGGCCATTATCTCAGCAGATTCCTACAAAGCCTTCCTTGCAACATCACTTCGAGCTATTCGAGCAAAGCACCCTGGCGGGTTCTGCTGACAGTTACATCAAATGGGATTTAGTTAATGACCGGCGCGCTTCTCAAGGTCTGAAAGGCCATTTTATGGAATAATGGCCGAGCTGGTCTCTTATATAGGCCTTCAATCACCGCTGGGCAATAAGCAGGAAGGCGATTTGGAGCTCCTTCCCTCATTTTCAGTGTTCTTCCTTCCGAACCTCAAGTTTGGCCTTGGCGATCGCTTCGTCCTCCTTTTTCACATCCTCTAAGGTTTTGGGCTTGACCCCCTCAGGCATAGGCTCCAGGCCGTATTTCCATTTCAAAAAATCGATTCCTGTTTCGGGAAAGAGGGCATAGATGAGGGTGTCACACATGTCCCTGGCGAGCCCCTTCGTCTCCTCCTCGGCTTTTTTCAACTCCGGCTTGACCAGATCGGCAGGCCGGCAGGTGATCTGTTCTGTCCCGCCTTTGTATCCCTTCAAAACCAACTCCTTCACTTCATCCGAAATTGGCACTGGTGGCCGGCCATAGAGACCATAGACATAATCTTGCGTCTCTATGGGTACAATTTTATACCGGCCGAACAGAACATTGAGCACCGCCTGAACACCCACGATCTGAGAGGTAGGGGTGACCAGCGGAGGAGAGCCCAAATCTTTCCGGGTTCGAGGAAGCTCTGCATAGACCTCACTGATCCGATGAATGGCCTTCTGCTGTTTGAGTTGACGCACCATGTTCGAGATCATTCCTCCGGGGACATGATGCTCGAGTACACCGGTGTCGATCACGGCCATCTTTGTTGTATTCAATAAATGCCGATATTTCGGGGCGATCGTCTCCAGATACTCTCCCAGTTTCATAAGCTTGGCAAGATCGAACCCGGGATCCCAGGGTGTCCCCGCCAGCGCGGCAATAATCGACTCCACGGCAGGCTGCGAGGATCGCAGGGCAAAAGGAGCCAACGCGGTATCAATAACATCCACCCCGGCCTCAATCGCCTTGAGACAGGTCATCGAAGCCATCCCACTGGTATAATGGGTATGGAGCTGAATGGGGATCTTTACGGTCTGCTTGAGGGCCTTCACCAGTTCATAGGCATCATAAGGAGCCAAAAGCCCGGCCATATCCTTGATGCAGAGGGAATCCGATCCCATATCCTCGATTCTCTTCGCCTTTTCGAGATAGTAGTTAAGATTATAGACCGGTCCCCCCATTCGGCTTTCGGTCAGCGAGTAACAGATAGTCCCCTGGATATGCTTCCCCATTCTCTTAATCACCTTAAAGGACGTTTCAAGATTTCGCTCATCGTTGACCGCATCGAAGCAGCGGAAGATGTCGATCCCGACTTCCGCCGATTTTTCGATAAAGGCCTCCACGAGATCATCGGGGTGATTACGATAGGCCACCAGATTCTGACCGCGAAGAAGCATCTGAAATGGGGTCTTCGGCATTAATTTCTTTAAAACCCTCACCCTGTCCCAGGGGTCCTCGCCCAAGAACCGATGGGCCACATCTAAGGTAGCACCACCCCATATCTCAACGGAATGGAATCCCAGTTGGTCCAACTCCTCTGCTATCGGGACCATATCCTCTGTCCTCATCCGGGTGGCCAAATTCGACTGATGCCCATCCCGTAAGGTTGTATCGGTAAACTTGATCGGTTTCTTGTCCATCTTTTTTATTTCTTCCATTTGCTTTCCTATCTATTCAGCCATTGATTGGACACGTTCCAAAAATATTCTCCCGATGAAAATG